>DATKBQ010000339.1:0-3287 GCA_035546375.1 Planctomycetota bacterium
GTACCGCTACTACCGCCAAGCCTGAGCTACGGCAAGATCGCGGGGGGAGCTTCCTACAGCTTGGCGTGGCGCAACGACGGGACGATCGTGGCGTGGGGATCCAACGGTTTCGGCCAGTGCAACGTGCCCGCACCGCCGCCAGGCCTTGACTACATTGATGTCACGGCGGGTGGGCACCATAGCCTGGCGCGACTCAGCGACGGGCGGATCGAAGCTTGGGGATTCAATAACTACGGCCAGTGCAACCTTCCCGCACTGAGGCCGGGCCTGAGCTACGTCGAAATCGCAGTGGGCTGGGACCATAACTTGGCGCGACGCAGCGACGGGATGGTCGTGGCCTGGGGAAGCAACGGCCAGGGTCAGAGCAACGTGCCCGGGCTGCCGTCAGGTCTGAGCTACGTGGAACTGGCGGCGGGGTCGTCTCACAGCTTGGGACGACGCAACGACGGGACGGTCGTGGCGTGGGGATGGAACCTCCACGGTCAACTCGAGGTACCCGCATTGCCACCAGGTCTGATCTACGTCGAAATCGCTGCGGGTGGCGGCCACAACTTGGCGCGGCGCAGCGACGGAACGGTCGTGGCCTGGGGATGGAACATCTATGGTCAGTGCAACGTGCTCGGGCTGCCTCCAGGCCTGAGCTATGTCGAGCTGGCGGCGGGCTCGTCTCACAGCTTGGGACGTCGCAACGACGGGACGGTCGTGGCGTGGGGATGGAACCTCCACGGTCAACTTGACGTGCCCGCACTGCCACCAAGCCTGATCTACGTCGAAATTGCTGCGGGTGGGAGCCACAGCCTAGCGCGGCGCAGCGACGGAAAGGTCGTGGCCTGGGGTGACAACTCTTACGGCCAGAGCGACGTGCCGACGCTGCCGCCGGGCCTGAGCTATGTAGAGATCGCGGCAGGTGGGGGCCACAGCTTGGCGCGGCGCAGCGACGGGACGATCCTGGTCTGGGGAAATAACGGCCAGAGTCAGTGCAATGTGCCTGCGCTGCCGGCGGGCCTGAGCCTCGTCGCGCTCTCGGGGGGCGCGGCCTACAGCGTGGCGCAATACGAGCCGTCCTGTCCAACCCCCGCGATCTACTGCACGGCGAAAGCGAACTCGCTCGGCTGCAGCCCTTCGATCTCGGTGGTTGGCCTAGCGAGCGCGAGCTTCGGGAACGGTTGCACCCTGACGACGGCCAACGTGATCGGGGACAAGAACGGGCGGTACTTCCACAGCACGACGGGAGCGCAAGCGGCCCCGTTCCACGGCGGGTTCCTGTGCCTCCAGGGACCGTTGACGCGACACGCGTTCCTGAATTCCGGCGGCAGCGCCTCCCAGTGCGATGGGGCCTTCTTCGAGGACTTCAACGTCTACATCGCCAGCGGCGCCGATCCAGCGCTGGTTGCGGGTGTGAGCGTCTGGATCCAGCACTGGTCCCGCGATCCCGGCGATCCCTTCAGCGACAGCCTGAGCGACGCGCTGGAGATGACGATCTGTCCCTAGCTTCCTGGCTCACCAGCTCCCCGTAGCCGCGCGAATCAGGCGCGACCCTTCCTTGGCCGCGGCCCCTGATGCGTGTCGACTTCACTCGTCACGCGGCTCGAACGAGCACCGGCTGCGCGCACCCGCGCCCGCTCCAGAGCCTGCTTGCGCCGCAGCTCCTTCTCCGAGCCCTCGACGCCAAGATCCGCCGGCGTCGCCCGGCTCCCCAGCGCGCGCATCATCATGTGCCACGCGCGAGCGTCGCGGCTCTCGATCGGGGCGCGCGAGAACACGCGCTCGATCGAGCGCTCGATGTCGCGCCGCGCCGCCGCGCCCCGCGCGACCTGGCCGCCGAGCACCGCCTTGAGGTGCTCCTTCAGGTACGCGAGCCCGGCGCCGTCCACGAGCCTGGACCCGCGCTCGTGCTGGTGCACCCCACGTCCCTCGAACAAGGACGAGAGCACGATCCCGACCGCCATCGCGAGGTTCACCGAGGTGTGCTCCGCCGAAGTCGGCAGGTAGCAGAGCTCGCGGCACAGGGCCACCTCCTCCGCCGTCAGCCCGTTCTCCTCGCTGCCGAAGACCAGCCCCACGCGCTGCTCGGGATCGCGGCAAGCTTCCAGCACGCCCTCGCGCGCCTTGCGCCAGTCCTTCCGCCAGCGCGAGCCGCGCACGCGCGCCGTGAAGCCGACCGAGCTCGTGCAGTCGGCGAGCGCCTCCTCCAGCGTCCCGACGACGATCGCGCGCTCGCGCAGGTTCTCGACGCCGTGGCCCATCTGCTCGAACTCGGGGTGGATCAGGAGCGAGGGCCGCGCCGGGGCGACGAACCACACCTCGGCCGGTCCGAAGTTGGCCGCCGCGCGCAGCGCCATGCCGGCGTTGCGCGGGCCCTGCGTGCGCACGAGGACGACGCGCTTCACGGCGAGCGCGCGGCGCCGCCCGGAGAGCGCCATCGCGGGCTCAAGTCCGTCCTCGCACCGCCGCGAGCTGCTCCGGGTCGGGATTGCCGCCCGAGACGATCGCGGCGACGCGCAGCGGGCGATCGGCTCCGCGATTCTCGTAGAGCTCCTCGGGCAGCGCGCGCTCCAGGACCAGCGCGACCGCCGCCGCCCCGGCCGGCTCGACCGTCCACCCTCCGCGGCGGACGAGCTCCGCCTGGGCCGCGAAGATCGGCCCGTCCGGCAGGGTGTGGACCGAATGGGCGAGCGTCGTACAGATCTCGGTGTTGAGCCGCCCCGCCGACGGCGGGCAGAGGCCCTGCACGCGGGTCTCGATGCGCTCGAGCACCACCGGCTCCCCGCGCTCGAGGGCCCGGGTCAGGGTCGGTGCGCCGGCCGGCTCCACGCCGACCACCGCCACGCGCCCGCCGAGCGCCTGGCGCATGGCGAGCGCGCAGCCCGCGATCAGCCCTCCCCCGCCCACCGGCACCACGAGCACGTCCAGCTCCGGCCAGTCCTCGGCCACCTCCAGGCCGGCCGTCCCGGCGCCCTGGATCGTCCTCTCCGCGTCGTAGGGGTGGACCAGCGTCGCCCCCGCCGCGACCAGGGCGCGGCAAAGCTCCTCCGCCTCGGCGCGGTCCCGCCCGAGCACGACCTCCGCCCCGAGCTCCCGGCAGGCCTGGATCTTGTTCGGGTAGGCGTCGGCGGGCATCACGACCGTCGCGCGCACCCCCGCGCGCCGCGCGGCCCAGGCGAGGGCCTTCCCGTGGTTCCCCGAGCTGGTGGTGACCACGCCGGCGGCGCGCTCGGCGGGTGTGAGCTGCGCCACCTGGTTCCAGGCTCCGCGCGCCTTGAACGAGCCGGTCTCCTGCAGGCACT
>DATKBQ010000340.1:0-2036 GCA_035546375.1 Planctomycetota bacterium
CAGGCGCTGTTGACGGCACGTGGCGGAGCCGCCACCACAGACGGTGCCCCGCTCTTCTTCGACCTGCGGCCTCATGCATTCCAGGAGGAGATCCTCGAGCAACTGGTGGAGAACCGGGAGGGCCGCGGCCTGTCACGCAACCTGGTGGTAGCCGCCACCGGCACCGGCAAGACGATGTTGGCCGGGTTCGACTACGCGCGCCAGGACGGCGGTGCGCGCCCCACCCTGCTCTTCCTGGCCCACCGCGAGGAGCTTCTCGTCCAGGCACGCACCAGCTTCCGTCACATCCTCCGCGACGGGAGCTTCGGCGACCTGCTGACCGGTCACCATCAGCCGACGCAAACGGCACACCTCTTCGCCACGATCCAGAGCTTCACGCGCAGCGATCTGGCGGCGCGCCTGGGCGACGACTACTGGAAGTACGTCGTGATCGACGAGGCCCATCACGCGCCGGCCGAGTCGTATCAGGCCGTGATCCGACGGCTCCGGCCCGCCATCCTGCTCGGCCTGACCGCCACGCCCGAGCGTACGGACGGCCAGTCGCTGCTGCCCGACTTCGACGGCGTCTTCGCCACCGAGATGCGCCTGTGGCACGCGCTGGAGAAGCAGCTCGTCGTGCCCTTCGAGTATTACGGCCTGGCCGATGAGACGGATTACCGCGCGCTCGACTGGCGTCGCGGCGGCTACGCCCTCGACGAGCTGAGCAACCTGCTCACGGGTGACCATCGTCGCGCCGAGCTGGTCGCCGAGCAGTTCGACCGATACCACGGTGCACGGCGCCAGGCTCGGGCGCTCGGCTTCTGCGTCACCGTCGAACACGCGAAGTTCATGGCCGAGCGGTTCACGGGCTACGGGATCCCGTCCATGGCGGTGCACGGCGAGAGCGCGTCCGGCGAGCGCGCCGCGGCCACCACGCGGCTGCGCGAGCGGGAGGTGAACGTCCTCTTCACCTGCGACCTGTTCAACGAAGGCATCGACCTCCCGTTCGTGGACACGCTGCTGTTCCTGCGGCCGACGTCGAGCGCGACCGTGTTCCTGCAGCAGATGGGCCGAGGCCTGCGGCTGAGCCCGGACAAGCCGAGCTGCCTGATCCTCGACTTCGTCGGTCAGCATCGCCGCGAGTTCCGCTTCGACAGCGTCCTCTCGGCCGTGACGGGCATCCCGCGCGGGCGTCTGACCCGAGAGGTGGACGCCGACTTCCCCACGCTCCCGGCCGGCTGCGTGATCCAGCTCGATCGCGTGGCCAAGGAGCGCATCCTGCATTCGCTGCGCCAGGCGCTTGCCGGAGGCGAGCAGCGGCTGGCCGAGGAGCTGCGCGCGGCCGGGCCGCTGAGCCTGGCCCATTTCCTCGAGCACAGCGGACGCAGCCTGCAGCAGGTCTATGGCGCGGGCGGGATGACACACCTGCGCCGGCTCGCGGGCCAGTTCCCGGCCTCGGCTGACCCCGACGAGGCGGACGTCAACCGACGCTTCGAACGGCTGCTCCATATCGACGATTCGGCGCGGCTGGAGGTCCTCCGCTCGCCTGCGAGCGCGCCCCCCGTCGAACAACTCATGCTCGGCTACCAGCTCTTCCATGAAGGTGCGGAGCGTTTCGAGCCGGCGGAGTGGCTGACGCGGCTCAGTCCGCCGCTTCTCTCGGAGCTGGGCGAGCTGCCCGACGCGCTGGCGCCGGGCGCGCACGCCATCGAGAGCGCGCTGCTTGTCCCCGAATGGCCGCTGCACTTCCACCGACGTTATGGCCGCCGCGAAGTGCTGACCGGCTGCGGTTACTGGACGCCGAAGCGCAAGCCGAGCCATCGCGAAGGGCCGCTCCGGCTGTCGAACATAAAAGTGGAAGTCCTGTTCATGACGCTGGACAAGTCACAGGGCGGCTTCTCGGCGACCACCAGCTACCGCGATTACGCCCTCAGCCGAGACCTCTTCCACTGGGAGACCCAGAACGCGGCCGCCCCGCACACCCAGGCCGGCCGCCGGTACATCGAGCAGGAGCGCAACGGCTGGCGCTTCCTGCTGTTCGTGCGTGAGACGCGCGA
>DATKBQ010000341.1:0-10104 GCA_035546375.1 Planctomycetota bacterium
TGCGGGGGGGGCCGAGGTCAGGGAGCGACCACGTACTCCATGGCGTCGCTCAAGGTGATGTTGTTCGGCGGCGCGAAGCCCGGATCCCGACCCCACCACTGGCAGTTGACGACCGTGCCCGCCACGGTGAGCGCGGGCTCCGGCGCGCCCCCGAGGGCGCCGACGGCGAACGCGTTCATGTCGAGCGAGTACTGGCCCGAGCAGTCGTTCGGCGGATTGTTCCCGCCCGAGTTGCCCACCGGCGTGCGCTTGATCGGCGCGGCCACGCACAGCGTGCCGCCTCCGAACGGGTTCGCCGCCTTGCCGTTCAGGCTGTAGATCAGGATGCCCGGCTTGTTGTTGATCACCTGGCTCGCGCTGACCGTGAAGCCCGAGCCCGCGCTCGCGCTCGGCGTGCCGGCCGACGCGATCATCGGCGTGCAGCCCAGCGAGTTCACCTTCGCGGTGCAGTAGATCACCGGGCACGAGGCGGAGTTCGTGAAGCCGAAGGCGTAGGACGCCGTCCAGTCGCAGAGCCAGGTCTGGCCGGGATCGAAGGCGCCCCGGTACTGCGCCGGCGTGAAGAACCCGTCGTTGGGAGCCGCGGCGACGCTCGTCAGAGCCTCGTTGGCCGGGCGCGGATCGAGGAAGGTCACCGGCAGCATCGTCTTCCCGCCCTTGACGACCGGGGCGCCGCGGGTGATCGCCACGATCGGCGCATCGACTTGGTTGAAGCCCGGGATCAGCACGTTGTTGTTCGCCGGGTCGAAGACTCCGACGGCCATGGCGGTCGTGTAGGCCGAGGCGTTCTGGTTGCGGAAGAACACGCTGTCGCTGATCTCGGCCAGCTTGCCCGAGGTCTGGGCCTTGTAGAAGTCCTGCGGGTTCGGCGGCGCGTTGACCGTCGAGTAGACCGTGTAGTCCGTGGTCCAGGTGTCCGGCCACGACAGCGTCCCGTTGAACCCGTAGCCGTGCCCGCCGTCGCCGTCGACGTTGTCGAACTTGACGAGCTCCTCGCCCAGGTCCATGAAGATGCAGTTGCGGTACTGGATCCGCGCGTTGTCCCGCCAAGCGGTCCCATGATCGCCGTCGACCGGCTGCCCGATGACCGTGCAGTTGTAGATGGTGGCGGTCGAGACGGGCTGGTAGTCGGAGTCCTCCGCCCCGTCGGTCTCGAAGCAGTTGTCGCCGACGCCCGAGCCCTGCGACGCGCTGGCGCTGTAGCCCTGGACGATCAGGCCGAACTGCGCCTTGCCGCGCCAGCCCTGGTCGAGGTCGAAGCTGTCGTCGCCGATGTTCCAGATGTTGAAGTACTTGAGGTTGACGGTGCCGCCCCAGACCTCGATCCCGTCGTCGACGTTGTTCATGATGTCGACGTGGTGGATGTCGGTCCCGCGCCCGATGCCGCCCAGCGACAGGCCGTTGAGCTCGTTGTTCAGGCCGATCACCTTGCCGCCGTAGCGCAGCGAGAGGAACTTGATGACGCCGCTGTCGTCGTCGTCGTTCCCGCCGCCGTACAGCACTTTGGGATCGCCGGGGAAGGCTGCGACGAGGCCCTCCATCGCCGCGACGTTGTTGGCGTTGGGGGTCTTGAAGTTGCCGGGGGTCGCGTCCTCGGAGATGTAGCCGTTGCCCATGACCGTGAGGTTGCCCCACTCGTTGACGGCCTCGCGCCAGGTCCCGGTCTTGGGGTCGCCGCCGACCCAGGTCGCGACGTCGGCCTTGGAGGTCATGATGACCGGCTTGTCCTGGGTGCCCAGCACGAAGATCTGGGCGCCGCGGGTCACGGCGAGGCTCCCGCCGATGTTGGTCGTGCTCGCGACTACGGTACCGGCCTCGATCGTCAGGGTAGCGCCGGGCAGGACGTAGATCTGCTTCTGGAGGTTGTACGTGTTGTTCGCGGTCCAGGTCGTCGACACGGAGATATCGCTCGTCACGAGGATCTCGCCCGCGTTCGCCGCACCGGCCGTGGCAAGGCCCAGGATCGTGGCCATCGCCGCTCTTTTGATCGGACTTCTCACTTGGTCGTCTCCTGAGAGGTGTCTCTAGAGCACGGAACCCGAGGGAGCCGCTCTCCTTCGTCTGTCGCCCGTGTTTCGTGCAAGCTAGGCGCGCCGTGTTGGGCGCTCGTGAAGAGCGGGTGAACCTTTCCCCCGACCGCCGGACCGCGGCTAGCGCGCCTGCGCGACGCGCTCCACCTGTTCCAGGTAATCCTGGATGTTGTCGCGCGGCTTCAGGGTCTGCGCGCGGCGGAGCAGCGGCAGGGCTTCCGCATAGCGAGCCTGTCCCACGAGGAGCTGCGCGTGGCGGACCTTGGCGTCGGCCTCGAAGGCCTCGAGGCTAGCCGCGCGCTCGTAGTAGAAGATCGCCTGCTCGACGTCGCCGGCGCGGCCGTGGTGCTGCCCGAGCAGGATCAGCGCCTCGCCGTCCAGCGGGTCGAGGGCGACGATCTCCTCGAGCACGCGCGCCTCCTCCTCGCCGGCCCCCTCGGCCACGGCGACGCGGGCGCGCAGCTTCAAGAGATCCTTGCGCTCGCCGGCCCCGAGCCGGTCGCCCTGGATGCGCTCGATCGCCTCCGCCAGCCGCCCGGTCTCCTGGAGCGCCCCGCGGGCGGTCAGGGCCTTCGCAGCTCGGATCGCGCGGTCGGCGCCGCCCTCGGGGCGCTTCTGCATGGCACGGACGTAGGTGTCGACGGCCAAGTCGTAGAGATCCTCGTTGACGTAGATGTCCCCGAGCATCTCGAGGCTGTCGGCCGTCGATCCGCCCAGGCGGTCGACGAGCTCGTAGTTCTCGGCCGCCTTTATGGGCTTGCCGAGCCCGACGTAGGCGTTGGCCTGGAGGAGCCAGAGGTCGGCACTGTCGGGCTCGCCGGCGATCAGGTTCTCGCACAGCGAGATGGCGTCCGCGAAGCGCTCCTGCTCGAAGAAGCTGCGCGCCAGCCCCATCTTCCAGTCCATCGTCGCCGGGTCGAGCAGCACCGCCATGCGGTAAGCCGACTCCGCGGAGAGGTCGTTCCCGAGCTTCGAGTAGGCGAAGCCGAGCAGACCGTAGGTGGTCGCATCCCCGCCGCCCAGCTCGATCACCCGCGTGAGGGCCGGCACCGCCTCCGTGAACTCGCCCCGGCGGACGTGGATCAGTCCGAGGTTGCGCCAGGCGCGGCGGAACTTCGGATGCTTGTCGACGGCGGCGCGATAGGCCGCGGCGGCACGGGGGAAGTCCTCCTGCTGGAAGCGGATATTGGCGAGCGTGAAGTCGAACACGGCGCTCGCCGATTCGGTGCGCTGCTTCGCGAGCAGGCCGGCGGCTTGGTCCAGGCGGTTCGAGGCGAGCAGGTCGAGCACCTCCTGCATCGGCTCGCGCTCGGCGTCGGTGATGCGCGGCTCGATCTCGGTTTCGGCGGCGTAGCTTTCGGCAAAGCGCCGCCGGAAGGCCGGGTCGTTCCAGAGCGCGAGCTCCGGATCGCCTGACGGCGATGTAGACGTGGCCAAGGGAGCCGGCGAGCCGGCCTCCGGCGGGCTGACCGCGGCTGGCGGGAACGGCCCGGCCGCGCGGTCGTCGCGCGTCCCGGCCGCGCAGGCGGCCGCGATCGGGATCAGGAGTCCGAGGACGATACAGGGGATCGAACGGCTGCTCTTCATGGGGATCATCCTTCCGGGAACGTGATCGGCACGCGCATCCGGAAGCGCACGGGCTGACCGTTTCGCTTGCCCGGCTCGAACTTCCACTGCTTCACCGCGGCCAGCGCCGGCGCATCGAACACGGCGTCGCTCGAGCGCTGCACGAGCGGGCTCTGCACCCGGCCGTCCTGGTCGACGATGAAGATGACGTGCACCGTGCCGGGCGCGTGCTTGCGCTCCTTGGCGCCGACCAGCGGGCTCGGCTGGTAGAGGACGCGCGGCTTCTGGTCGAGGTCGGAGATCGAGAACAAGGCGTCGACGTCTTCGCCGCGCGAGCCGAGCGTGTCGAGCTTCACCGCGAAGTCGCCGCCCATCCAGCCTTCACTGAGGGAGGCGTTGAGCGCCAGCTCGAGCTGCGAGAGGTCGAGCGGCGGGAGCTCCTCGGCCAGCTCGGGTGGCTCTTCCTCCGGCTCGGGCTCTTCCTCCGGTTCTTGCTCGGGCGGCGGAGGCGGCGGCGGGACGTTCGCGGTCTCGATCGACTGCACGCTCAAATCCGCGGCCGGAGGCTTGGTGATCGCCTGGATCAGCGGCAGCACGAGGAAGAACGCGACCGTCAGCGCCCCCGCGCCGGCGACGACCAAGAGCCCGCGGAAGGCCGCCGCGATGGCCGAAACCGGTCGTTCCCTGCCCATGGCCCGGACCTCAGCTCCTCGCGAGGCTGGTGGCGACGCTGACCTTGACCGCGCCGGCCAGCTTGGCCTCGTCGATGATGCGCACCAGCAGCCCCGATTGCGCGGCGGAATCGGCCTGGATGATCACCGGCACCTCCTCCTTCTGGAGCATGCGCCGCACGAGCGGCTGCACGCCGCTGATCCCGATCTCGCGGCCCGCGTAGACCACCTCGCCCTTGCCGGTGAGCGCGATCAGAATGCTGGTCTTCTCCAGCCGGGCGGCGGAGGCGGCCTGCGGCTTGTCCACCTCGACGCCGGTCTCCTCGACGAAGGTCGTGGTGACGATGAAGAAGATCAGCAGGATGAACACGCAGTCGATGAGCGGGGACATGTCGATCCCCGTGTCGCTGCCGTCGTCCGCCGCCAGTTCACGAAAGCGTCCCATGCGGCTCCTCGATGCTCCTCGCGCGGCGCAGCCGCTTGTGGAGCGTCTGGGTGCAGACGGTCTCCAGATGGGCGAGGAAGGCCTTGTAGCGTTTGTGCCTGCGGGCGAGCTGGTGCTGGAAGAAGAGGCCGGGCAGCGCGATCACGAGCCCGGTCTCGGTGGTGATCAAGGCCTCGGAGATCCCCTTGGCGACGAGCCCCATCGTCTTCTCACCCCCGGATCCGGAGGCCAGCGCCCCGAACGTGACGAGCATGCCGGTGACCGTGCCGAGCAGGCCCAAGAGCGGCGCCGCGCTCACGCAGACCTTCATCACGCGCAAGTCGCGCTCGAAGGGCGTGAGCTCGCTCGTGCGCAGCTGCTTGAAGTAGAGCGCGGTGTCCTCGAGCGACGAGCCGCCGGTCACGAAATCGAGCAACGCCCCGACCCGGCCCTTGCGCTCCCGGGGGTGGTCGATCCACCGGCGCCAAGTCCGCTCGGGGACGTGGAAGGCCTTCGTGCGCAGCCGCAGGTACACGTGCAGGCCCATCGCGAACATCACGAACGCGGTAACGGCGATCGCCGCCATGGCCCAACCGCCCGATAGCCAGATGGCGAGCGCCTGCTCCCACCGCTCGACGAGCTTGCCGAAGATCGCGTCGGTCCTGGTCATGGCATCCATCGTGTCGGCTCGTCGCAAGGCACAGGGCGCACGGCGCGGGCCTGCGTCCTCATCCGGCGCGGGCCGTGACGGCCACGCCTTCCTCTTCCTCGTCGAACTCCCCGCGGACCTGGCGCGGCCTGGGCTGGATCACCTTGTCGAGCTCGGAGTGCGGCGAATCGCCGCGAGCGTCGTCGCGCTCGTCGTCGTCGATGCGCCTGTAGCTCTTGCTGACCTGGTTCACGAACCCGACGGCGGCGGTCTCCATCTGCCCGATGATCCCGCGCACCTTGCGCGAGAGGAACGCGTGCAGGAGCAGCGAGGGGATGGCGACGATGAGGCCGAACTCCGTGGTGATCAGAGCCTCGGAGATCCCCCCCGAGAGGGTCTTGACGTCTCCGGAGCCGAACACGGTGATCAGCTTGAAGGTGGTGATGATGCCCGTGACCGTGCCCAAGAGGCCGAGCAGCGGGGCGGACGCGGCGCTGACCGCGATGAACGGAAGCCCGCGCTCGAGCGCGAGCCGCGTGGTGAGGACGCGCTCGTACATCACCTCCTCGATCAGCTCGCGCGGCTCGCGCAGGTGCTCGACGCCGGCAGCGAGCATCCTGCCGACCGGCCCCTCGAGCGCGGCCGCCTTGTGCCGTGCGGCAGCCTTGTCGCGCAGGGCCACCGCGTCCAGGAGCGCCGCGATCTGCTTGCGCGACGGCCGGCGCAGGGCGGCGAGGCGCGCCCACTTGTAGATCGCGACGAAGAGCGCCGCGCCGGCGAGGGCGAAGATCGGCACCATCACCGGCCCGCCCTTCTTCACGTGCTCGAGGAAGCTCTCCTGCGTCGCCTCGATCTTGTGGGCGTTGCCGAGGGTGGGGTCGAGCGGGAAGCTGCCGGCGGCGCCGCTCGCGAGCTGCGCCGCGGCGGCGGAGTCCTCGGGGTTCGCGAACGCGACCTGCGCCGGCTCGAGCGATCCGAGGCGCTGCTCCGCGGTCCCGACCCGCTGCCCGTCCGCCGAGCGGAAGATCGCCGCGGGCCCGATCAGGACGAACGTGCCCTCCTCGACGACTCCGCCGGGATCCACGGCGATTCCCTCGAAGCGCGTTCCGCCGACCGCATCGTGCAGCCGCTCGAGCGACGTGGCGAGCAGCGCCACCTGTGCCTCGAAGACCTCCTCCTCGCTCAGGTTGCTGTTCTCGGCCGCGAGCTTGGCGGCCTGCAGCGGCTCCTCGTAGCGGCGGATCTCCGCGATGTGCAGGCGCGACTCGAAGTTGCGGATGTACTCGGAGAGCAGGTTGGAGAGATACGTCGCCTCGTCCTGGCGCGAGCGGATCTCGGAGCGCAAGTTCGTGAGGTCGAGCGTGCGGCCGTCGAGCAGGCGGCTCGTGGACTGGTGCTCGAGGCGCAGGCGGGCCAGCTCGGCCTCCAGCTCGCCCAGCTTGCGGCTGAGCGGGATCTTCTCGCCGGCGATCTGCTCGCGAAGCGCATCCAGACCCGCGATGGCTTCCTCGAGCTGCCGTCGAGCGGTCGCGGCCGCGGCGTCGAAGGTGCCGTCGGCTGGGGCGGGGAGAGGGGCCGGCGGATCCTGCGCGCGCAGATTGGGCGCGCCGGCGAGCAGCAAGGCGAGGATCGGGAGGATGCGTGCTTGGGTGAGCATTCGTTCGTCTCCGTCAGTCGATCCGCACCGGCAGCCGCACGAAGTCGGCCACCTGCTCGTTCCGCGTGATCGCGATCGCGCGGGCGATCTCGCCGGCCGCGTCGTTCGCGGGGCTCCACACCCAGCCGTCCGCCGAGGCGGTTCCGACGCCTGCAGCCAGTCCATTCGGGCTGGCGTAGTAGGCCTGGCCGATCCCGACGTACAGCGCGGCCACCTCGGCAGCCGTCCCGTCGCCGAGCGTGCGCACCTCGCTCGTGACGGTGATCTCGCGGTTGAACTTGTTCACCTCGTTCAGGATCCCGACCACGTTCTCGAAGCGCTGCGCGAGCGAGAGCTTCGTCTCGCCCTCCGCGGCCGGCAGCCGCTGGCTGAGCGGCTTGACCCGCTCGCGGATCGGGTCCGGCAGCCGCGGCAGGAGCGCCGTGGTGCGCGCCTCGAGCGCGACGACCTCGCCGCCGAGCGCGGAGGAAGCCGCCCGGAACCGCTCGTTCTCCTCGAGGAGGCCGGCGCGCTTCTCGTCCGCTTCCGCGATGCTCGCTTCGGCCTCGGCGATCTTGGCGCGCAGCGCCTCGATCTCGCGCGAGACCACGCCGATCCGCTCGTTCAGGATCTCACGGCCCAGGGCCCAGTCGCGCTTCTCCTTCGAGAGGATGCGGCGCACCTCGACCCACTTCGCGAGCGTGGCGCGCACGCCGTCGACGTCACCGTCGCCGGCAGCCTTCCCGCCGTCACCCGAAGGCGCGGCCGCCGCGCATACCAGGCACAAGGCTGCGAGCGGCAGGAGCGTCCAGCGCGCGCCCTTGCGAGGCTTGCCGAGCACTTCGTGTCCCGATTCCTTCTGCATGTCGAGCCTTCCGTTCTCGTGCCGGAGCGGGCTGAGAACCCCGCTAGAAGCTGAACTCCGCGCTGATGCCCACGGACACCTCGAAACCCGCCCGGTAGGACGTCTTGAGCACGTCGTCGCCAATGAACTCGGAGCGGTAGACCGTCTCGATCTCCGGGTTGGTCAGGTTCTTGCCCTGGAGATGGAGCTTGAAGTGCCTGCCGAGCCTCTGAGTCACGCTCAGGTTGAGCGTGTCGAACTCGGTGGCGTAGATGCTCGGCACGAAGAAGCCTTCTTTCGACTCCGCCGCCCCCGCGATCAGGGTGTCGCCCTGAACCGTGTAGAAGAGCCCGACCTGGGTCCCGGTGGAGGCCAGGTCGTACGTGACGAACAGGTTGTAAAGATGCTCCGGGGCGAGGGTCATGTCGCGCGAAGTCATCGACACCCCGAGCTCGTTGAAGGCTGTGATCTCGTCGAGGGGCAGGTCGACCTCTGAGTCGATGAAGGTCGCGTTGGCGCCGACCGAGAAGGCCGAGAGGCTCTCCCAGAAGCGGCCCAGGCTCTGGCGCGCCTCGAGCTCGAAGCCCGACAGCTCGCCCTTGGGGTAGTTCACCGCGGTCGTGTAGTTGAAGGTCCCGACCTTCTGCACATACTCGATCGGGTCCTCGACGTGCTTGTCGAACCACGAGAGCGAGAGCAGGCTGCCCTCGTACGGCGCGTAGTCGACACGCATGTCGTAGTTCTCGAGCGAGCTCATCCCAAGGTCTGGGTTGCCGATGAAGACCGGGCCGCCCGCGAACTCCTGCTGGAGGACCGGCGTCAGCTCCTTGAAGGTCTGCCGCGCCACGGTCTCGCTGAAGGAGCCGCGCAGCGTCACCTTCTCGATCGGCTCGTACACCAACCCGAAGGAGGGCAGCACGTCGTCCTGGGAGAAGTCGACGTCCGCGTCGCCCGGGTTCAGCGTGACCGGACCCGGGGACAGGGGCGAGAACCAAGTCGCGTTCTTCTCGGGGAAGATCGTGATCCCGATCTCGGTGGTCTCGAAGCGCGCTCCGCCGATCGCGTTGAGATTGGACGTAAGTGGCAGGTCCAGCATCGCGTACCAAGCCGAGAGGTCCAGGTCGCCCTCGTAGTCGACGTCTTCGAGCGAGGCGGTGATCGGGTGGTCCTCCTTGGGAAAGTTCTTGCTCCAGAAGCTGCTCCAGGGGCCGATGAAGCTTGCGCCGGGGTCGTTGAAGTTGCTGAACGTCTCCTGGTCGAACTCGCGGTCGACTTGGTCGTTGAAGAGGCCCGTCTTGAGATAGCCCTCGTGACCGCCCCACTGCTCGAACGGCAGCTTCAAGTTCAGCGAATACTGCTCGCTGTCCTCCTCGATCTCCTTCCAGATCCGCTGCAGGTTGCCGAGGGTGAAGTTCGCCCCCGGCTGGTAGGGCAGGTGCGTCGGCGGCGTGGTGAAGGGCGGGATGAAGGGCGGAATGCCGCGATTGAAGGCCGGCGCGAGCCACCGCGAGCCGAACTGGCGCTTGTCGGGTTGGTCCAGCGTCGCCGAGCTGCCGGCGACCACCCAGTCCAGCTCGGGACGGCGGAAGCGCACGAAGTCGGCGACGTCGAACCCTTCGAACGGGAGCTTGTGCCGCCCGTTCAACTGCAAGGTCCCGGTCGTGCGCTCGGTGTAGTCGAGCGTCTCCAGCCGGATGTAGGGCGCGGCGTTCAGGTTGTTGGGCTCGTTGCCGGTGCCCTTCGGGTTGTTCGGGTCGTAGCCCGGGAAGAAGTACTCCTTGCCGCGCGTGTCCTCGGCCAGGGTGGTCGTGTCCTCGGCGATCCGGGTGTACAGGTACGAGAGGCCGATCGCGTGGTCCTCGGTCTCGAGGCCGACCGAGGCCAATCCCCCCCACTGCACCGACTGCGTGCTCTGCCTCACGTCGAACAGGCCGGTCTTGAAGTCCCCGTCCATCACCGTGCCCTGGAAGGTCTGCGGCGTCATCTTGGCGCCGGGCTTCTCGACCCAGTAGGAGTCGTCGATCCCGTTCTCGAAGTACGAGCTGTCGCGCTCGTAGAAGAAGCTCGCGAAGGCGCCGATCCGCACGCCGTCGCCGACGTCGCGGCTCCCGCCGCCGGCGATCGACCACTTGGAATCGATGGGCGCGTCGTCCTCGGACACGCCGACTGCGCCGTCCCAGTTCTGGCCGAGGTTCTCGAACTGGATGTCGCGACCTTTGTCCTTGCCCCAGAAGTCGACCCCTCCGCCGTCGTAGGTGAGGAAGTTGCTCTCGACGGTCGCTTG
>DATKBQ010000342.1:0-11690 GCA_035546375.1 Planctomycetota bacterium
GCCCGGCTCCCCGGGGCTGGGGAGGCGGGCCGGCGCCGATTCGTGGGTGGAGACGATGGGGATCGAACCCACGACCTTCGCATTGCGAACGCGACGCTCTACCAGCTGAGCTACGTCCCCACGGGGGCGGAGATCCTAGCCCGCTCGCCGGGGAGGGTAAAGCCCGCCGGAGCGCCTCGGCGCGGTCCTGCGCGAGTGCCGTGCGAGGGCCGGCGGGGGCGGCTCGTGATCGCCGGCGTGTTCCGTATCATCAGGCCCCCCGTGCCATGGAGAGAACGCCGTGAAGGACACCTTCAAGAGCCGGAAGAGCTGGACCGCGAACGGCAGGAGCCTCGAGATCGCGAGCGAGTTCGATCGGTCGTCTCACTCCGAGATGATCACGGCGTGAACGTGACCCCGTCGCGGGCTCTTGGGACAGTCCCCTTGCGCGCCCCGCCACCGTCGGGGCGCAGATGCTCCCCAGCCCCCGCGAGCCGAGCTCGCAGTCGATCCGGTACGGGCCGAGCACGGTCCCGATGATCGGCGGCCGCCGCCCCGAGGCGCTCTGCGTCTCGCGCGTGCTACCCTGCCCGGCATGAACCTCGAGGACCTCCGGCGGCTCCGGCCGGCGATCGACGAGATCGCCCGGCGGCACGGCGCCGTGCGGCTCCGCGTGTTCGGCTCGGTGGCGCGCGGCACGGCCGACGCGGACAGCGACGTCGACTTCCTCGTGGATCTCGAGCCGGGGCGCGGTCTCCTCGATCTGGGCGGCCTGCTCATGGACCTGCAGGAGCTCCTCGGCACGAAGGTGGACGTGGCGACGCCCGACGGCCTGAAGCAGCGCATCCGGGCGCGCGTGCTCGAGGAGGCCGTGCCGCTGTGAGGGACCCGCTCGAGCGGCTGCGCGACGTCCTGGAGGCGATCGAACGGATCGAGTCGCACAGGCCGCGCACCCTCGACGCACTCGTCGCGGACGAGCTGCTGCAGGTGTGGGCGGTGCATCATCTCAGGATCATCGGAGAGGCGGTCGCGGCCGTGCCGCCCGAGGTTCGCACACGGGCGGCGGACGTCCCATGGACCAAGATCGTAGGCATGCGGAACGTGCTCGTTCACGAGTACTTTGCCGTGAACGTCGCCACGGTCTGGAGCGTCCTGGAGTCCGATCTCGCGCCGCTCCGCGACGCGGTGCGCCGACTCCTCGCGGAGCTGGGCTCGGAAGCCTGAGCAGCGGGCGCTCGTCACAGCCCGGCCTCCTGGCTCGCCGCCGCGAGGATCTCGCGGTGGACGAGGAGGTTGCGGCACATGGTGTCGTTGTGCTCCGCCGGCACCCTCACGAGCGAATCGTCGAGCAGGCGCTTCGCCGCCGCGAGTTGCTCGCGGTCGCCGGTGCCGTGGAAGAGCGTCCAGCGCAGCGCGGGGGTGTCCTCGGGCTCCTCGATGTCCCCGAGCGCCGCGAGCGCGGACGCCGCCGCGTCGGCGCCGCTGCCCGGCAGGCACGCGAGGTGCGCCTGGCCCTGCGCCCCCCTCCCCCGCGCCGGCCCTGTTCGCGGGCGAGCGTCGTCGCCTGCTCGAGCGCCGCGCGCGCCGCCTCCTCGTCCCCGGCGCGGGCGCGAAGGTTCCCGAGTGCGAGCAGCGCGCGGGATCGCCGGCGTGTTCCGTATCATCAGGCCTTCCCGTGCCAGGAGAGATCGCTGTGAAGGACACCTTCAAGACCCGCAGGAGCTGGGCTTCGAACGGCAGGAGCCTCGAGATCGCGAGCCTGCGACCCCTGGGAAAGCGCATCGAGCGCCTCCCGTTCTCGATGCGCATCCTGCTCGAGAACCTCCTGCGCCACGAGGACGGGGTGAGCGTGCGCGCGCGGGACATCGAGGCGCTCCTCGACTGGAACCCCCGCGCCGAGCCCGAGGTCGAGATCGCCTTCACGCCGGCGCGCGTCCTGCTCCAGGACTTCACGGGCGTGCCGGCGGTGGTGGACCTGGCCGCGATGCGCGACGCCATGGCGCGCCTGGGCGGCGAGCCGCGCCGCATCAACCCGCGCCAGCCGGTGGAGCTCGTGATCGACCACTCGGTGCAGGTGGACGCGTGGGCCTCCAGCGAGGCCAAGCACACGAACGCGCGGCTGGAGTTCCAGCGCAACCGCGAGCGCTACCTCTTCCTGCGCTGGGGCCAGCAGGCCTTCGAGAACTTCCGGGTCGTGCCGCCCGACACCGGGATCGTGCACCAGGTCAACCTCGAGTACCTGGCGCGCGTGGTCATGGTCGAGAACGGGCGCGCCTTCCCCGACACGCTGGTCGGCACGGACTCGCACACGACGATGATCAACGCGCTCGGCGTCCTCGGCTGGGGCGTGGGCGGGATCGAGGCCGAGGCGGCGATGCTCGGGCAGCCGGTCTCGATGCTCCTCCCTCAAGTCATCGGCTTCCGCCTGCACGGCGAGCTGCCCGAGGGCTCGACCGCCACCGATCTCGTGCTGCGCGTCACCGAGATCCTGCGCCAGCGCGACGTGGTGGGGAAGTTCGTCGAGTTCCACGGCACCGGGCTCGATCACCTGCCGCTGGCCGACCGGGCGACGATCGCCAACATGGCGCCCGAGTACGGCGCGACGTGCGGCATCTTCCCGATCGACGCGACGACGCTCGACTACCTGCGCTTCACCGGCCGCGCCGAGGAGCAGGTCGCGCTGGTCGAGGCCTACGCCAAGGAGCAAGGGCTCTTCCGCCAGCCGGGCGGGACCGAGGCCGAGTACACCGAGGTCGTCGAGCTGGACCTCGCCAGCGTCGAGCCGAGCCTCGCCGGGCCGAGCCGCCCGCAGGACCGGGTCGAGCTCTCGGCGGTGAAGTCGAGCTTCCGCTCCGCGCTGTCGGGGATGCTCTCGGGCGCCGGGGCCTCGCGGCCGCACGCCACGACCGTCGGGCGCATGGTCAGCGAGGGTGGACCGACATCCGCCGTGCTGGTCGAGCCCGAAGCGCCGGAGGAAGGCGTGCGCGCGCGCATCGGCGGCGAGTCGATCACGCTGCGCCACGGCTCGCTGGTGATCGCCGCGATCACGAGCTGCACGAACACCTCGAACCCGAGCGTGATGCTCGCCGCCGGGTTGCTCGCCAAGAAGGCCGTCGAGCGCGGCCTGCGGGCGCGGCCGTGGGTCAAGACCAGCCTCGCGCCGGGCTCGCGCGTGGTCAGCGAGTACCTCGCGCGCGCCGGCCTCGACCGACCGCTCGAGGCGCTCGGGTTCCACACCGTCGGCTACGGCTGTACCACTTGCATAGGCAACAGCGGGCCGCTGGCGGAGCCGGTCGCGAAGGCGATCGAGGAGGGTCACCTGGTGGTCGCCGCGGTGCTCTCGGGCAACCGCAACTTCGAGGGCCGCATCCATCCCCAGGTAAGGGCCAACTACCTGGCCTCGCCGCCGCTGGTGGTCGCCTTCGCCCTCGCGGGGCGTATCGACGTCGACCTGCGCAAAGAGCCCTTGGGCGAGGGCAAGGACGGCAAGCCGGTCTTTTTGCGCGACGTCTGGCCGAGCCAGGCCGAGGTGCGCGAGGCGATCCAGGCCTCCGTGCGCTCGGAGATGTTCCGCTCGAGCTACGCGCAGGTCTTCGAGGGCGGCGCCGAGTGGCGGGAGCTGGACGTGCCGGCGGGCGATACCTACGCGTGGGATCCCGCGTCGACCTACGTGCAGAAGCCGCCGTACTTCCAGGACATGCGCCTCGAGCCGCCGGCCTTCGAGGAGATCCGCGGAGCGCGCGTCTTGGCGCTGGTCGGGGACAGCGTCACCACGGATCACATCTCGCCCGCCGGCTCGATCAAGCCGCAGAGCCCCGCCGGGCGCTGGCTCCAGGAGCAAGGCGTGGCGCCGGCGGAGTTCAACTCGTACGGGTCGCGCCGCGGCAACCACGAGGTGATGATGCGCGGCACGTTCGCGAACGTGCGCTTCAAGAACCGCCTCGTGCCGGGCGTCGAGGGCAGCGAGACGGTGCACCTGCCCGGCGGCGAGCGGATGTCGATCTACGACGCCGCCATGCGCTACGCCGGCGAAGGGGTGCCGCTGCTCGTCATCGCCGGCAAGGAGTACGGGACCGGCTCGTCGCGCGACTGGGCGGCGAAGGGCCCGCGGCTGCTCGGCGTGCGCGCGGTGATCGCCGAGAGCTTCGAGCGCATCCACCGCTCGAACCTGGTGGGCATGGGCATCGTCCCGCTGCAGTTCCGCTCCGGCGTGAACGCCGAGTCGCTGGGCCTGAGCGGCCGCGAGACCTTCGAGATCGAGGGGTTGGCCGACGGCCTGCGCGACGGCTTCCGAGGGAGCCGCGAGGTGCGCGTGCGCGCCAAGGGCGACGAGGGCGAGAAGGGCTTCGAGGCGCGGGTGCGCATCGACACGCCGCAGGAGCTCGAGTACGTGCGCCACGGCGGAATCCTGCACTACGTGCTGCGCAGGCTGCTCGCGAACGGGAACTGAGCGCGCCGCTGCGGCGCGGCGGAGATGGAGACCGAGGTGGTCGTGGCGCCGGACCTCGCCGCGCTGGCGCGGACGGCGAGCCTGCGCCTGGCGCGCGGGATCGAGACGGCGGTGCGCGAGCGGGAGTGGTGCTGGCTCGCGCTCTCGGGCGGCGCCTTCGCGGCGCCGATCTACGACGAGCTGGCGACCCTGCAAGTGCCTTGGCCCAAGGTCGAGTTCTACTTCACCGACGAGCGCTGCGTGCCCACGAGCCACCCCGCGAGCAACTACGGCGGGGCCCTGGACCGCCTGTTCACGAACCCGCGCATCGGCTCGCACCAGGTGCACCGGATCGAGGGCGAACGGCCGGACCACGGGGCGGTCGCGGAGGCGTACGAGCGCGAGCTGCCCGAGGCGTTCGACCTGATGCTGGTCGAGATGGGCCTGGACGGGCACTTCGCGGGCATCTTTCCTGGCAGTCCGGCGCTGGAGGAGACCGAGCGCTTGGCGGTGGCGGTCGAGGTGCCGCTGAAGCCGCGCAAGCGGATCACGCTCACGCCGCCGGTCTTCGAGCGCGCCGGCGAGATCGTCGTCGTCGCCACCGGCCGCGAGAAAGCCGAGAGGGTCGGGCGCGCGTTGCATGGCCCGCTCGAGCCCGCCGAGCTGCCCGCGCAGCTCCTCAGGAGCGCGATCTGGATCCTCGACCGCGCCGCGGCCGCGGGTTTGTGAAACCGCCGGGCATGGGAGCGCTCTCGGGGCGTGGCGCCTAGTCCGTCGCGCCTCGCCCCGGACCGTCGACCGGCTCGATCCGCACGCGCACCTTCGGGCCCAGCTCGCGCAGCGCCTGCGCGTCCTCCAGGACCCCGATCGGGTTCGCCGGCGAGGACGAGCTCTCGCCGAGCGCCATGCGCAGCACGTTCGCCTCCGGCCACAGCGCCAGCTCGCCCGGCCTGAGGGCCTCGCGCGCCTCCGGCGCTAGCCAAAGCCCGAGCGGGACTCCTATCTTCCCCACGTACTCCTCGCCGCGCCGCTCCATCTCGAGCTCGATCGGCAGGCGATCGACCAGCTTGAGCGCGCTGACGGTGGTGAACAGCTTCCCTCGAAGCACGCGTCCATCCACCGCGACCTGGATCGAGATCGACATCCTGCGGGCCGCGACCTCGGAGCCATCGCGGCTCGCATAGGATGCGCCGCTGTGACGGCTCCTGCAAAGCTCCGGCGCGGCTTGCGCCACGGTTGGCTCGGCCTGGCGCTGATCGCGCTCGTCTGGCCGCTCAACTGGGGACTGGAGGGGATGCGCACGCACCTGCTCTTCTTCCCGCTGTGGCTGGGCTACGCCCTGTGGGTCGACGGCTGGGCCTACGCGCGCACCGGGACCTCGCTCCTCACGCGCTCGCGTCTCGGATACGCCGTACTCTTCCTGCTCTCGGTGCCCGCCTGGTGGATCTTCGAGCTCTTCAACCGCCGGCTCGGCAACTGGGAGTACCTCGGCCGCGCGCAGTTCAGCGACCTCGAGTACGCGCTGCTCAGCTCGCTCTCCTTCTCCACGGTCGTACCGGCGGTCTTCGGCACCGCCGAGCTGGTGCGCAGCTTCGCCCCGATCGAGCGCTTCGCGAACGGCCCGCGCGTCGCGCGCTCGCCGTTGCTCCTCGCGGCGAGCCTCGCGACCGGCCTGGCGATGCTCGCCGCGATGCTCGCTTGGCCGCGGCTCTTCTATCCCTTCCTGTGGATGTCCGGCGTGTTCCTGCTCGAGCCGCTGGCGGTCGTACTAGGTCGGCCGTCGCTCCTCGCCGACCTCGAGCGCCGCGACTGGCGGCCGTGGTTCGCGTTGTGGGCCGGAACGCTCCAGTGCGGCTTCTTCTGGGAGATGTGGAACGCGTATTCCTACCCCAAGTGGATCTACCACGTGCCCGGCGTGGAGTTCGCGTACGTCTTCGAGATGCCGATCCTCGGCTACCTCGGCTACCTGCCCTTCGCGCTCGAGTTGTATCTTCTCGGCGCGCTGACCCTGCCGCGAGCTTGGCTGCCGCGACTCTGATGCGGGAAATCCTCACTACGGCGGCTCGCAGCCCCGGCCGGTCGCCGGCCCGCCGGAGGGGGAAGACTCCATGACCGTCGAGATTGCCTACGTCCTGGCGCTGCTCGTCGTCGCCCTCGTCTTGTTCGCGTGGGAGATCCTCTCGGTCGACGTCGCCGCGCTCCTGATCCTGCTCGCGGTGACCATGCCGCCGGGGCTCTTGACCCCCGAGGAGGCGCTCGCGGGCTTCGGCAGCGAGACGATCCTGGTCCTGATCGCGCTGTTCGTCCTGACCGCCGGTCTCGCGCGCACCGGCGTCATCGAGCGGCTCGGGCGGCACATCGCGACGCTGGCGGGCGGGCGGCCGGCGGTCCTGACGCGCACGATCCTGGTCTCGGCGACGGCGCTCTCCAGCTTCATCTCGAACACCGTGACCACCGCCGTGATGCTGCCGGTCGCGATCGGCAGCGCGCGGCGCGCGAAGATCTCAGTCTCGAAGATCCTGATGCCGCTCGCCTTCGCCAGCATCCTGGCCGGCGCGGTGACGCTGATCGGCACGACCACGAACCTGGTCGTCTCCGGCGAGATGGTCCGCCACGGGCTGGACCCGATCGGCTTCTTCGAGATGGCGCCGGTCGGGCTCGGGATCACGCTGGTGGGGCTCGCGTACCTCGCGTTCTTCGCTCCACGGCTCGTCCCCGACCGCACGGGGGTCGAGGTGGTCGAGCGCTACGGGCTGCGCACGTTCTTCTCCGAGGTGATCCTCCCGCCTGGCTCGTCGCTGGCGGGGAAGAGCCTGGAGGAGGCCCGGCTCGCGGAATCGACCGACCTGCACGTGGTCGGCATCCGCCGCGGCCGCGCAAAGCTCCTCTCGCCGCGGCCGAGCACGGCGCTGATGGAGGGCGACGTGATCCTGGTGGAGGGCCGGGCCGAGGACATCCTCTCGGTCAAGGACGCCGGCGGGGTCGAGATCCGCTCGGACTTCGAGCTGTCCGACCCGGACCTGGTCTCGGACGAGGTGCGCATGGTCGAGGCGATGGTGCTGCCGCGTTCGCGGCTCGCTTTCCGGACGCTGGCGCGCGCGCGTTTCCTCCGCCAGACCGGCTTGGCGGTCCTGGGTATCCACAGCGGCGGCAGGCCGGCCGGCGTGCGCGCGCTGTCCACCCGGCGCCTCGAGCCGGGGGACGTCCTGCTCCTGCAAGGCCGCGGCGAGGACTTCGAGCGCGTCGACCCCGACGACCTCTTGCTGCTCGAGGACCGCTCCGCGCACCACCCGCGCGCGTTCCGCGCCTGGATCGCGGCCGCCACCTTCGCGGTCGCGGCCGCGCTGGCCGCCAGCGGTCTCCTGCCGCTCTCGATCGCGTTCCTGGCCGGCGTGCCGGTCTTGATCCTCACGCGCTGCCTCACGCCCCAGGAGGCCTACGAGAGCGTCGACTGGCGCCTGCTCGTCCTGATCGGCTCGATGATGGCCTTCGGCGCCGCGCTCCAGAAGAGCGGCGCCGCCGACTTCCTCGCCGATCTGGTCATGGCCGGGCTCAGCCCCATGGGCGGCCACGCGATCCTGGCCGGGTTCTTCCTCTTGACCGTCCTGTTGACCCAGCCGATGTCGAACCAAGCGGCGGCGCTGGTCGTCTTGCCCGTCGCCTTCCAGGTGGCCGCGCGCGCTCAGCTCGAGCCGCGTGCGCTGGCGCTCGGAATCGCCTTCGCCGCCTCGTGCTCGTTCCTGACGCCGCTCGAGCCGGCTTGCCTCCTGGTCTACGGCCCCGGCAACTACCGCTTCCTCGACTTCGTGCGCGCCGGGAGCCCGCTGACGCTCTTGGTCTTCGCCGCCTCGATGCTCTTGATCCCGGTGTTCTGGCCGCTCCAGGCGTAATGCGCCACGCGCGCTTGCCGCGCCTGTGGCGCAGCCGCGCCGTATGGCGCGGCGCCGACGCTCAGAGCGCCGCTTCCGCGATCCCCTCGCGCGCGAAGGAGTCCACCGCGATCGCCTCCGCGCGCGCCGTTTCCGCCGCCAGCACGATCTGGCGCTCGCGCTCCGTGATCACGCCCACGCGCACGCCGGCCTCGGCCAGCGCCGGCTCGTCGGCGCGCTCGAGCTGCCCTGCGCGCACTGCGTCCTTCAGCTTCGTCCGCGCGCCGCGAGCCGCCAGGACGAGGTGCAGCGCGTGCTCGAGCTTGCCGAGCCCCGGCTCGTCCGGCGGGGGCACGTACAGGTGCGAGGTGAGCGCCAGGCGCAGCTCGCCGCCGTCGAGGATCTCGCGTGCGAGCCGGCTCGAGAGGCCGTCGCTCGGGGGCGCGATGCGCGCGCCGAGCGGGAACACGAGCACGCGCAAGATCGCCGCGGCGGGGCGGCTCGGCAGGTTCGCCAGGAGCCCGCGCAGCGCCTCCTGCACTTGGTGCAGGGCGTGCTGCAGGCTCCAGCGCAGCGCGCTCAGGTCGCGTGCGGGCTGTCCCTCGGCGACGAAGCGCTTCAGGGCGCCCGAGGCGAGGTAGAGCCAAGCCAACGCGTCGGCCAAGCGGCCGCTGAGGTTCTCCTTGCGCTTGAGCGATCCGCCGAGCGTCGCCATGGCGAAGTCGGCGCACAGCGCGAAGGCGGCGCTCAGGCGCGTGAGGTCTCGGACGTATCGGGCGGCCGGTCCCGAGAGCGGTGCCGAGGCGAACGCCCCGCCGCTCAGCCCGAGCACGAGCGAGCGCGCCGCGTTGCGGAAGACCAGGTTGACGTGGCCGAAGAACGCGCGGTCGAAGGCCGCCGAGTCGCGCGCCTCGGCCGCCGCCATCTCGGCCTGCACGTAGGGATGGCAGCGGATCGCGCCTTGCCCGAACACGATCAGCGAGCGCGTCAGGATGTTCGCGCCTTCGACCGTGATCCCGGTCGGAATGGACTGGTAGGCCTGGGCGAGGACGTTGTTCGGCCCGCGGCAGATCCCCGATCCGCCCTGGATGTCCATGGCGTCGTTCACGACCACGCGCATGCACTCGGTCGAGTAGGCCTTCATGATCGCGGTGACGACCGCGGGCTTCTCGCCGGTGTCGATCGCGCCCAGGGTCATCGCCCGCGCGCCGTCGACGAGATACGTGAGTCCGGCGATCCGCGCCAGCCGCGCCTCGATGCCCTCGAAGCGCCCGATCGGGAGGCCGAACTGCTCGCGCACGGTGCCCCAGGCTCCGGCGACGCGCGTCGCCAGCTCGCACGCCCCCGTCGAGAGCGAGGGCAGCGAGATGCCGCGGCCCGCCGACAGGCTCTGCATCAGCATGCGCCAGCCGTTGCCGGCCTGCGCCCGCCCGCCGATGATCGCGTCGATCGGCACGAACACGCCGTGGCCGCGCGTGGGGCCGTTCATGAACGGCACGCCGAGCGGGTCGTGGCGCTCGCCGATCTCGACCCCGGGCAGGTCGGCCGGGATCAAGGCGCAGGTGATCCCGAGCTCCTCTCGGTCTCCGAGCAGGTGATCGGGATCGACGAACTTGAACGCCAGCCCGATCACGGTCGCCACCGGCGACAGCGTGATGTAGCGCTTGTCCCAATCCAGGCGCATCCCGAGCACCTCGCGGCCCTGCCACTCGCCCCGGCACACGACGCCACGGCTCCGCATCGAGGCCGCGTCGCTGCCCGCGTGGGGCTCGGTGAGTGCGAAGCAGGGCACCTCCTCGCCGCTCGCCAGGCGCGGCAGCCAGGTGCGCTTCTGCTCGTCGGTGCCGTAGTGCAGGAGCAGCTCGGCCGGGCCGAGGGAGTTCGGCACCATCACGGTGACCGCCGCGGTGACGCAGCGCGCCGAGAGCGTCGTGATCACCGCCGACTGGGCCCGCGCGGAGAAGCCGAGCCCGCCGTGCTCCTCGGGGATGATCATCCCCATGAAGCCCTCGGCCTTGATGAAGTCCCAGACCTCCGCCGGCAGATCGCCCTCGCGGGTGACGCGGAAGTCGTCGAGCATGGCGCAGAGCCGGGACAGGGGCCCCTCCATGAAGCGCCGCTCGCGCGCGGTCAGCTCGCGGGCCTGGAAGGCCAGGAGCTTGCGCCAGTCCGGAGCGCCGCCGAAGAGCTCCGCGTCCCACCAGGTGCCGCCGGCCTCGAGGGCGGCCCGTTCGGTGTCGCTCATGCGCGGCAGCGCGCCGGCCATGGCGCGCAGGAGCGAGCGCGCGAGCAGCGCCCGGCGCAGCGGCCGCAAGCCGAAGAGGAGCGCCAGCGCCAAGGCCAGGCCGGCGGTGATGCCCCATGCGAGCGGCCAGATCTCGGTCGCGCGCCACCAGCCCAGGGCCAGCGCGGCGCATGCGACCCAAGCCCAGAAGGCCCGGCCGGCGTAGCAGAGCGAGACGAAGACCAGCGCCAGCGCCGCGAGGAGCAGGAGCGTCATGGGGTGGATCTTAGCGCCAGGGTCGGGGATCTCGGCCGCGCTTGGACCCTAGCCAACGCGGCTCCGAACCCTCTGTCGTCCATACGCAGGCCCGGAAGCAAGCCTCGTACCCTCTGGAGGGCGTGGCGCAGGGCCTGAGCCGGCCCGATGGGATGGGGGAGACCGGAGGAGCCTCCGGGAGGCGCCGCGGACGATCCCGCGGCCCGCGCAGCCTTCCGCACTCCTCCCGCGGGCGTCCGCGCCAAAACGAGCGCGGGACCCCCCCTGGCGGAGGGTCCCCGCGACGGTTTCCAGCCCCGGTCGGTGGCCTGCGGTCTCAGCTCACTGGACGGTGATCGAGTTGGTGGCGATGAACGTCGAGCCGTTCAGGCGCCGCCCGATCACGACGAGCTGGACCTGGGTGCCCGCGGGCTGCTGAGCCAGCTCGAGGACGTCGATGAACTGGCTGCGGCTGAAGGTCAGCTTCAGGTCCTTCCAGCCATCCTGGCCGGCGTTGTTGCACACCCCGGGGACGTTGGAGACGGCCACGATCGCGTCCTGGGGAGCGCTGACCATCATCCGCTTCAAGGTCTTGGTGGGCGCGTCGAAACGCGACACCTTCAGCGAGGTCATGTCGATCTGCGTGACCGCGAGATTCGACGAGCCGGCGAGGTACAGGTCCACGAGGCCCTGCGTCACGCCCACCTCGAGCGTCGGGTCGCAGGTTCCGGGGTTGAACTGGAGCGGCACGCCGGTCGAGGGGCTGAACAGCTCGATGGTCTGCTGGCAGGAAGACTGCTGGCAGCCGTCGTCGGCGACCCAGGTGCGGATGATCGTCTGCTCGATGTTCGAGCCCGGGGCCTGCGGGATGATCAGGTCGGAGAACGAGACCGTCGGGCTGGGGTTGCAGGCGTCCGTGGCGGTCGCCATCCCG
>DATKBQ010000343.1:0-2167 GCA_035546375.1 Planctomycetota bacterium
CACCT
Source organism: Planctomycetota bacterium (assembly GCA_035546375.1). Lineage (GTDB taxonomy): Bacteria > Planctomycetota > UBA1135 > UBA1135 > DATKBQ01. Next base: position 6 of record DATKBQ010000343.1, read on the forward strand.
TGCGCCGGAAGGTCTCGCTCACGCCGGAGAGCTCCTGGCCGAGGCCGCCGAGCAGGCACCCGAGGTACCCCTCGCCGCGGTATTTCTCCACCGTGCCCTCGAAGAATCCGCGCACGCGTTGGAGCGGCGGCACGCCCTTGTCGCCGAGGCACTGGTCGAGGCCCCGGTGGACTTCCTTCAGGTACAGGTCGATGACCTGCAGCGCGAAGTCTTCCTTGGAGGAGAAGTGGTGATAGAAGGACCCCTTGGGAATCCGGGTCCTCTCGAGCAGCGCGGCGATGCCCAGGTCGTTGTACCCCTGCCGCAGGAGCATCTCCATGCCGGTTTCGAGCAGCTTTTGCTGGGTGTCATGCGACATGTGGGCCCCGAATAGACCGGTCGGTCTAGCGAGTAAACTACCCTTGGAAGTGGGCTACGTCAAGAGGGAGGGTGGCTAGGCTAGGATTGGCGCTTGTCGGCCCCCCTGAAGACGCCATGACCACTCGCGAAGACGCCATCCAGTCCATCGAGCGCTACTACGACGAGGGCCGTTTCCTCGACGATCTCGGCCGGCGGGTCGCGATTCCCACCGAGAGCCAGAACCCGGAGCGGGCCTCGAGCCTCGTGGACTACCTCGAAAAGGAGATGCGCCAATCGCTCGAGCGCATGGGGTTCGAGTGCGCCGTGTTCCCGAATCCCGCGCCCAACCGCGGTCCCTTCCTCATCGGCACGCGCATCGAGGACCCGTCGCTGCCCACCGTCTTCACCTACGGGCACGCCGACGTGATCCGCGGCCAGGACGCCTCGTGGCGGCAGGGCCTCGCGCCGTGGAAGATCACGGTCGAGGGCGACCGCATCTACGGCCGCGGCACCGCGGACAACAAGGGCCAGCACACGATCAACCTCGCGGCGATCGACACCGTGATGGGCGCGCGCGGCGGCAAGCTCGGATTCAATCTCAAGATCCTGCTGGAGACCGGCGAAGAGGTCGGCTCGCCGGGGCTCAAGGCCTTCTGCGAGGCGCACAAGGACGAGCTGCGCGCCGACGTGCTGATCGCCTCCGACGGCCCGCGCCTGAAGCCCCAGGTGCCGACCCTGTACCTCGGCACACGCGGGGCCATGAACTTCAACATGGTCGCGGACTTCCGCGCCGGGGGGCACCACTCCGGCAACTGGGGCGGCCTCATCTCGAACCCGGGCATCGTGCTCGCCAACGCGATCGCTTCCATCGCCGATGCGCGCGGCTCCATCAAGGTGCCCGAGTGGCGGCCGACGACGCTCACGCCCTCGGTGCGCGCGGCGCTGAAGGGGCTCGAGATCGACGGCGGCGAGGACGGTCCCGCGGTCGAGCCCGACTGGGGCGAGCCGGACCTCACGCCCGCCGAGCGCGTCTTCGGCTGGTGCAGCTTCGAGGTGCTCGCCTTCGTGACCGGCAACCCCGAGCGGCCGGTGAACGCCATCCCGCCGCGCGCCGCCGCGACCTGCCAGCTACGCTTCGTGGTGGGCGTGAATCCCGAGGACATCCTGCCCGCATTGCGCCGCCACCTCGACCGCCTCGGCTTCGACAAGGTCGAGGTCTCCCCGGCGCGCGAGGAATGCCTCGCCGCGACGCGCCTCGACCCCGATCATCCGTGGGTCAAGTGGGCCGCGGCTTCTCTCGAGCGCACCACGGGAAGGAAGCCCGCGATCCTGCCGAACCTGGGCGGCTCGCTGCCCAACGACGTGTTCGCGGAGACGCTCGGGCTGCCCACGGTCTGGGTGCCGCATTCGTACGCGTCGTGCTCGCAGCACGCGCCGAACGAGCACCTGCTCGGCCCGGTGGCCCGGGAGGGCCTGCGGATCATGACCGGGATTTTCTGGGACCTGGGACAGGCGGGCGTTCCGGCGCGGGCCTGAGCATAAAAGCGCCGCCAGCCTCCCCGCGAAGCGATGGCCTTGCGCATGCTCTTCTGGCTCCTGTTCACCGCGGCGCTCGCATGGCTGCTCTGGTTCATGGTCAAGGTGCCGGGCGAATCGCACCGTGGGCCCCTGCCGGCGCTCTCGGAGGACGAGATCCGGCTCGCTCCATCGCTGCGCCGCCACGTCGAGGCGATCGCGAGCCGCGAGCACAACCAGTTCCGGCCGGCCGAGCTCGAGGCCGCCGCGCGCTATCTCGAGACCGAGCTCGCCGCGATGGGCTACGC
>DATKBQ010000344.1:0-2375 GCA_035546375.1 Planctomycetota bacterium
AGTCACACTCCGCCGCCTACTCGGGGCCAGTCTGACGCGCAAGTCGCGACTGCCGGTTCGCGAGTAGGGCGTCACCTTCCCGCGGCGCCGTTTAGGAGGCGAACCGTCGTCGCGCGGTCGGGGACATCACCCAGACGCTGCGCGCCCGGACAGCTTCGGAGGGAGTCCGATCGCGACTAGGCTTGCTTCTTCCCCCGTGGATCGCGCGTTTCGCGAGGGTCGCGCCACGCCATGCCGACGTAAAGTCGGTGACCGTGAGGACCAGGTGATGTACGCCGCGCGTTGGTCGCATCGTCGGCGAGGCTAGCTGAAGTCCGCCTAGACCTTCGTCACACCCCGGGCGCGTAGCCAGCGTTCCGGGCTGAGACCACCGAGTGCGGTGTGGGGTCGGCCGGAATTGTAGAAAGCGAGCCAGCGGGCGATGGCGTAGCGGCGCTCTTCGTCGGCGGTGAACTGCTCGCCGCCATAGAGACACTCGTTCTGCAGCGTGCGGATGAAGCGCTCGGCGCGGCCGTTGGTCCAGGGGTGATAGGGCTTCGTTCGCGTCCAGCGGATCCCGAGCTCGCGGCAGGCCCCCTCGAAGACCCGCTTGTACCCGGTGCCGTTGTCGGTGAGGACGCGGCGCACGTGGATGCCGCGGCCATCGAAGTGCGCGGCGGCCGCTCGCAGGAACGCGGCACAGTCCTCGGAGCCAAGGCCGGTCCGCAGCTCGAGATAGCTCAGCCGGCTCGCGCCGTCGATCGCCACGTGCACGTGCTGCCAGCCGATCCGCTCCCGCGCGCGCCGACGCTGCCCGACGGCGTGCTTGCCACCGCCCCGCGCGAGCGAGCCCAGGCTCTTGATGTCGATCTGCAGCAGCTCGCCCGGCTCAAGTTTCTGGAAGGTGCCCTCGCCCCAGCGCGGGGCCGGGAACAGCGAGCGCAGCCGGTGCATGCCGAAGCGGCGCAGGATCCGGTACGCGGTCCGGCGCGGGATGCCGCAGAGCGGACCGATGCGGTCCGGGCCCCAGCGCCATTCGAGCCGGGCCGCCAGGAGTGCCGCCTCGCGCTCGGGCGCGGTGCGCCGGGGCGAGCGATGCGGGCGACAGGACCGGTCGGCGAGGTCGCCGGCGCGACGCCGCCAGCGGTACACCGTGTTGCGGCTGACGCCCATGTTGCGAGCGGCGCGGCTCACCCCGAGCCGGTCCGCCTCCGCGAGCAGAAAGGCGCGACTGAGTGGTGTGGTGCGGGCGCTCTGGTACAACGGGAACTCCTCCGACTAGTGGTGTTTGGCTTCACACCTCGCACCCTAGTCGGGGGTCTCTATTTGTGACGGATCTCTAGGCGGACTTCACCTAGCCGACCGCTGTGCGCGGCCATGCGGCCCAGCGTGGAGAGTGTTCGCTGCTCCATGAGCCGGTCGCCGTGCACCCTGGCGCGCTCGAGGATCAGCTCGTAGAGCCGCAGCTGCCGCGCCTCCTCTCCCAGCGCTCCCAGGGCCCAGGCCAGCGTGCGCATGGCCATCAGCGCGCGGTGCTCGTCGCCCAGCGCCTCGAAGCGCGCGACGCAGCGCTCCAGCAGCGGCCGCGCGGAGGCGAAGTCGCCCTGCTCGCACATGCTGCCGGCGAGGACGTGCTCGGCGAGAGCTATGCCCCACTCATCCCCGAGCGTGGCGTTGAGCTCCATCGCCTCCTCGGCCCAGCGGGAGCGGACCTGCGCGCCGATGCCGAGGTCAAGGTGCGCCGCCCCCAGCAGCGCCCTGGCGCGCGCGGGTGTCGCCCGCTCATCCCTCAGCAGCAGCCTCTCCAGCCGGCCGTATCCCTCCGGCACGCGGCTTCGCAGGCACCACAGCTCGAACACGCTGCCGGCCAGCCGCATGGCGCGCTCCACGTCGCCGGCGGCCTCGAACGCATCGAGGGCGGCACGCACGTTGTCGTGCTCCGGCTCCAGGACGTCGAGGGCCGGCTCGGGATGCGCGCTCAGCAGCGTGGGAGCATGCCGCTCTCCCAGCGCCAGGAAGTGCTCGGCGTGGCGTCGGCGCACTTCGGGCGCCTCTCCCGATGACTCCAGCAGCTCGGCGGCGTGCTCGCGGATCGTCTCCAGCATGCTGTAGCGGTCCTCGCGGTGGCGTACCAGGCTCTTCTCCACCAGGGAATGCAGCGTGTCCAGGTCCGCGTCGCAGATGGCCTCCGCGGCCTCAAGCGTCCAGCCGCCGCGGAAGGCCGAGAGCCTGCGGAACAGCCGCTGCTCGTCGGCCGAGAGCAGCTCGGAGCTCCACTCGATGGTGGCGCGCAGCGTGCGCTGGCGCTCCGGGGCATCGCGCGAGCCGGCGGCCAGGGCCGGCAGCCTGCGCTCCAGGCGCTCCAGCAGCGCCCGCGGCGAGAGCACCTTCACCCG
>DATKBQ010000345.1:0-3041 GCA_035546375.1 Planctomycetota bacterium
ACGAGGACCACCTGCGCGGGCTGGCGCTGGACCCGAGCGGCGCGGTGGTCTTCGCGGGGCGCACGCTCGCGTTCAACTTCCCGACGACGCCGGGGAGCTACCAGCCGTCGTTCAACCTGACGGCGACGGGGCAGGGATTCGTGGTGAAGCTGAACTTCCTGCTCTATCCGATCCCGTACGGCAGCGCGAAGCCGAACTCGTACGGAGCGAGCCCGACGATCGTGTTCGACGGGTTCCCGAGCGTCGCGGACCAGGACTTCGAGCTCGGCCTGCAGGCGGGGATGCCGAACCAGAAGGCGGTGGTGTTCCACGGGAGGTCGGCGGCGGCGCTCCCGTTCTTCGGGGGGACGCTGCTCGCGCAGCCGCCGCTGGTGCGCGATTCCGTACTGCAGCTGGATCTGTTCGGGTATGGGATCGGGCCGGTGGGGTTGTCGCCGGGGATGGTGGGGCAGACGTTGTACTTCCAGCTGTGGTTCATCGATCCGGGAGATCCGTTGAAGGTGGGGCTGAGCGACGGGCTGCAGGTGCTCGTGTATCCCTGAGGGAATGAGGGCCGGAGCGCGCCTCACCGCCCGCCCGGCCCGAACCCGTGCGGACGCTCCCTCCCCGCGCCCCTCGCCCTCGCCGCCGGCCGATTCCCGCGCCCGATGTCCTCCCACCGCTCGCTCACTAGCGACGACTCGTGGGCCCCCAGCTCGCGGTTCATCTCCGCCAGCTCCTTCGGCGTCGGTGCCTGCCCCAAGAGCCCGCCCTCCTCCCGAAGCGAATCGTTCAGCTCGCGCCACAGGGCCTTCACGAACGGCAGCCAGAAGGGCGCCGTCAGGAGGATGATTGCGTACTTGACCGGCTCGCTGTTGAGCGTGATGGCGAGGTGCATGGCTTCCCTCCGATCCTACATCGGCCGTCGCGATCGGCCGGCGGGAGCGGGCTCGCTCGGCATCGATCCCTGCCCTGCCTTCGCCGAGCGTTCGCGCACCAGCTCCAGGAACCCCGCCAGGAGGCGCCCACCCGCGGGCGAGAGGATCGACTCGGAGTGGAGCCGCACCCCGAAGCACGGCCGGCACGCGAGCAGGCCTGGCCGGGATGGCTGAGTATACTCGGCGCGACTTGGGCCTCGCGCGGACCTCCCTCCTGGCGCTCGCCGTGGGCGTTCTCCTCTCCCTGGCCGCCGGGTGCGGCGACTCGGTGGGCGCGTCGGGCCCGCCGCGCGAGCGCGCCGAGCGATCGGCTCCCGAGGTCGGATCGGCGCTGGCCGAGGCGGCGCGCGCGGGGCGGGTGGCGCTCGAGGAGAGCCTGCGCCAAGCGCTCGCCGAGCTGCGCCCGCGGCTCGAGGAGCTGCGCGAGCGCGCCCGGAGCGAGGCCGCCGAGGGCCGGCTCGCGCTGCAGCACCTGCTCTCGGAGCTCGAGGCGACCGAAGGGGCCGCCGCCCGCGCCCTGGAGCGCCTGCGCTCCGAGGCCGGCGACGGCTGGGAGCGGCTCGCGGCCGACGCGCTCGAGGAGCTCGAGCATCTCCGGAAGGCCTGTCGCGAAGCCTGGCCCCCCCCCCCGAGCGGATTAGGGGATTCAACAACTCGCCTCTCCGGCCGTAGGAGACGCCATGCCTGCTGCCTTCGAAACCGTCCTGCCGCGCGAGCGCACCGAGCCCTCGCGCGGCTTCTCGATCCTCTGGGCGCTGGCCTCCTCGCTGGCGGTCTTCGCCCTCGTCGGCTGGCGCTTCTCCGAGGCCAGCCGCGCCGACGCGCGCGTCCCGCGACAGAGCGACGGCCCGATCACCCGCGCGGACCTGACGCCCGAGGAACGGGCCACGATCGAGCTCTTCAAGAGCGTCTCGCCGTCGGTGGTCAACGTCACGAATCTTCAACCGCGGCGCGACATGTTCAGCCGCGACGTGACCGAGACCCCCTTCGGCAGCGGCTCGGGCTTCCTGTGGGACGAAGAGGGGCACGTGGTGACCAACTTCCACGTGATCTACCAGTCGACCCGGGTCCAGGTGACCTTCGCCGAGGGCGGCAAGGCCTACGACGCGGACGTCATCGGCACGGCGCGGCACAGCGACCTGGCGGTGCTCAAGCTGCGCGAGCGCCCGCGCGGGCTGCGCGGGCTGACCATCGGCCGCTCGTCGGACCTGCTCGTCGGGCAGAAGGTGTTCGCGGTCGGGAACCCCTTCGGCCTGGACCAGACCCTGACCACCGGCGTGATCAGCGGCCTGGGACGCGAGATCCGCTCGCTGACCAACCACAAGATCAGCGACGTGATCCAGACCGACGCCGCGATCAACCCCGGCAACTCGGGCGGCCCGCTGCTCGACAGCTCGGGCCGCCTGATAGGCGTCAACACCGCGATCGTCAGCCCCTCGGGCGCCTACGCCGGCGTGGGCTTCGCCGTGCCGGTCGACGTGGTCAAGCGCGCCGTGCCGCAGCTCATCGAGCACGGCCGCGTCGAGCGCCCGGGGCTCGGCATCACCCACCTGACCGATCCCCAGAGCCGCCAGCTCGGGCTGCGCGGCGTCGGCGTGCGCACGGTCGCGCCCGACAGCGCCGCCGAGCGCGCCGGGCTGCAGGACATCCGGATCTACCGCGACGGCACCTACGACGTGGACGAGATCCTGGCCATCGACGGGAAGCGCGTGGCTAGCGTCACCGACCTCTACGACATCCTCGACCAGCAAGAGGTGGGCGACGTCGTGAAGCTCACCGTCCGGCGCGGGAGCGAGATGCACGACGTGCGGGCCAAGCTGCAGGCGCTCGAGCAGTAGCGGCGGCCACGGCGCCGCCGCTCGCCGTGGCGGATTGCCTTCGGAGCGGGCGTCGGGTAAGGCTTGCTTCGCCGCGCGCCACCGGGCGAGCCGCACCATGGGAACGCACGCTTCCGCCTCGCCGGCCGAGCCCTCGCGAGCCGCCACGGGGCTCTCCGGGTCGAGGCTCGCGCCGCCCGGCCGGCTCTCGGGGCTGGAGCTGGGCGCCCTGCTCGCGGTCTTGACCGTCTGCCGGCTGTTGCAGGCGCAGTCGATCCCGATCTACGACGACGCCTTCATCTCGTTC
>DATKBQ010000346.1:0-7098 GCA_035546375.1 Planctomycetota bacterium
CCCGACGAGATGCAAGACTCGCTTCCGGCTGGGGGCCAGCCTTGGCCGGGCGGGCTTGGTTACCCGCAGGACTCCGCTGAAGGTTTCCGGTCAGGTCATCTCCGTTCCTCCTTCCCAGGCTTGCCTGGCGCACCCGAATCACGCCATGGGCCAAGTGAACGACTGGATGGCCGAGATCTACGAGCGCTGGGTCGCCGCCCACGGCGTCTTGATCGTGACCCCGGTGTACTGGTACGGCGCCCCTGGCGGCCTCAAAGTGATGATCGACCGCCTGGTGTGCGCCGACGGCGGGAACCCCGATCCCACCTCGACCGGAGGCAAGGACCCGGCTCGAGCCAAGGAGCTGGAGCTGGCCGGCTGGGACTATCCCAAGCACCTGGCCGGCCGCGCCTTCGCGGTGGTCGTGCACGGCGACGTGGAGGGAGTGGACGGCGTCCGGCGAGGCCTGACGGATTGGCTGCTCTGGATGAGACTCATTCCAACCGGCCACAGCGGTTCGGTGGGACGCTACGTGGGCTTCTACGAGCCCTATGCCACGAGCCACCAAGCGCTCGACGCCGACACCGCTTTCCAGGAGGAAGTGCGGAATGCGGCCCGCAGCCTGGTCAACACGGTCCGCCTGATCCGGAGCGGCCGTATCGCCCTGCCGGACCGAAACCTCCGGGATCCGCGTCCAAAATAGCTCGCAATAGCGCTTTCACTCGATTCAGATCGCTCGAGCCTGGGCGAGCGCGTAGAGCAGGACGCGCCTCGGCCTGCGGGAACGCGTCAGTCGCAGAACTCGACCTCGAGCGCGGCGGTCAGGCCGATGCCCGTGCCGTCGGGATGCTGCGGGTCGCGGTACCACATCTGGTACCAGCGTCGCGTGCCGGGCATGTCGCCCGTGATCGGGATCGCGTAGCTCGTGGAGCCGGCGGGGTCGAGCAGGTGGGGAGCCAGCCGTTGCAGGGGTGGCGCGATGCACAGCGTGCCGCCCGCGAACGGGACCGCCGCGGTCCCGCCCAGGCCGAAGAAGAGCACGGCCGTCTTGGATGGCATCGCCCCCGAAGCGACGACCTGGAAGTCGGCGCAGAAGTAGCTGGGTGCGCCGCTCCAGGATAGCGCGGCCGCGCCGCCCGCGGAGTTGACCTTGGCGGTGCAGTAGGGCAACGGATCGGGGCAGTCGTCGCTGGTGCCGCGCAGGATCACGAGCCGGCGCGGGCCGAAGCTGGGCGGGGTGCTGACCAGCACGGCCAGGTCGTCCTCCCCGTCGCCCGTGAACTCGCCGAGGAAGACCTCGCTCGCGCCCCAGCCGGCTCCGTAGCGGATGTGCGGCTCGAACGTGCCGTTCCCGTGGTTGCGGAACAGCGAGACGTCGTTGGAGGCGTGGTTGGAGACCATCACGTCCAAGTCGCCGTCCGAGTCGACGTCGCCCGCGACGATGCCCGTCACGCCCAGGAGCTGCGGCGAGGCCGAGCCCGCATACAGGACCGGAGGCTCGAAGCTCCCGTTGCCCTTGCCGATCAGGACCGCCATCGACTGAGAATCGAGCGGCCCGCCCGCGCCGATGTTGCAGGTCGCGAGGTCGAGGATCCCGTCGCCGTCCAGGTCGGCTGCGACCACGTCGCGCGAGCCCGAATCGCTGGCGTAGAAGGTCGCGGGACCGAAGGTGCCGTCCCCGATGCCCAGGCGCACGCAGACGCCGTTGGTCACCAGGTCCGGATGCCCGTCGCCGTCCAGGTCGGCGCTCGCGATGCTGAGCGGGGCGTTGCACAAGAGCAGGATGTAGGGCGGGTCGAACGTCCCGTCTCCGCGGTTGCGGTTCACGAACACGCGCTGGCCGCTGGTCGGCACGCTCGGGCAGCCGCCGCTCTCGCCCAGGAACACGTCGAGGTCGCCGTCGTGGTCCATGTCGAAGGCCTCGATGTCGCCATTCCCGCAGGTGCCGTTGGGCCAGGTCGCGAGCGGGCCGAAGCTCCCGTTGCCCAGGTTGAGGCGCGTCTTGAAGTCGTAGGGAGGGAAGTTGTCCGCCCACAGCAAGTCGGACAGCCCGTCGCCGTCCAGGTCCCGCAGCCGGATCTCCCCGGCCGCTTGCGGAGAGGTGTATTCCTCGGGAGGCGCGAACGAGCCATCGCCCTGGTTGCGCAGCACGTGCACACGCCCTTGGATGGACGCGGTGGGCTGGAACGCGACGGCGACGTCGAGATCCCCGTCCCCGTCCACGTCGGCCGCGTCCAGGTAGGCGTTCGCAGTCGCGGCGGGATACCCCGCGGGCGCGGAGAAATCGCCGTCGCCGGGGTTGCGGTGCACGTTCGCCTCCAGCGAGAAGCGGTTGACCACCACCGCGTCGAGGTCGCCATCGCCGTCGACGTCGCCAACCTCCACGGCGAACGGATTCTCTCCGGAGGGGTGGTAGGAGAACGACAAGGGGGCGAACCCGCCGCTCCCGTCGCCGGGCACGACGCTCCAGCCCTTGCTCGAGCCGTGCACGCCCAGGATGTCGAGCCATCCGTCGCCGGTGACGTCGGCCACCGCCAGGTCCTGGCCCCCGCCCGCGGCCAGCTCGGTGGCCTCGGCCGGCGCGAGCGTCCCGTCGCCGTGGTTGCGCAGGATCGCGACCGCCCCGTAGCCGGGGTTGCTCGGGCTCAGCGTGGTCGCGCTGGAGTAGAAGACGTCGAGGTCTCCGTCCTTGTCGGCGTCGCCCAGCGCGATCGACTGGTACGCGTCGTTGTTGATCGAGCTCAGCACCGGGTAGTCCACCGGCGGCGCGAACCCTCCCGAGCCGTCGTTCAGGAGCACGGTGAGCCGCTGCTTGTCGCGCGCGACCGCCAGGTCCGGGCGCCCGTCTCCGTTCAGATCCCCCGCCGCCAGCTTGTACGGACCGGCTCCTGCCGGGAATGCGACCGGCGCCAGGAACCCACCCGCCTGGTCATTGCGGAGCAGCGCGACCGTGCTTCCCGGTCCGTAGCAGGCCACCGCGAGGTCGATCCATCCGTCGCCATCGAAGTCCGCCGGCGCGAGTCCGACCGGGCCGGTGCCCGCCTGGAAGGTCTGATGCGCCGCGAACGTCCCGTCGCCATGGTTGCGCAGCAGCGAGACCACGCTCCCCTCGTAGTTCGCTCCGGTGTTCGGCGCCACCAGGTCCACGTGCCCGTCGCCGTCGAAGTCGGCCGCGGCGATGTCCAGCGAGCCCTTGAAGGCGAGCAGCGGGTAATACGCGGGACCATCGAAGCGCCCGTTCCCTCGGTTGAGGATCACCGTGACCCTGGAGGGCGACCACCAATTGGCAACGGCCAAGTCGAGGTCACCGTCGCCATCGAGGTCCTCCAGCACCGCCGCGACCGCGAAGCGCGCCTGCAGGTACGTACTGGTGTCGTACCCGATCCAGCCGGTCTCGAAGTCCCCGAATTGCGCGCTCGCGCTGGCCGCGACCAGAAGGCAAGCGCTGCCCGTGGCGAACAACCTGTTGCCCATGCTCCACCTCCACAACGGGCGTGGACCGCGATGTCGAGCCGATGCAACCGCGGGTACGCCCACGCCCGAGCACCCGTGCGCGCCGAGAAGGCCACCGCGCGGCCTATCAGCCTAATCGAGTCTCCCTGAACGCATCATGGGCTGTTGTTCGCACGCCGTCTGATTCCTGGACGACCGCGGTGCCCCGCGAACCAGCCGCGGCTGGCTGGGCAACTGCAGCGGCAGCGCCCTGCTCTGCCGACCCGATCCTCGAAGACAGACGCGAGGATGCCTTCCGTGGCCTGCCGCCCGACGCGCTACGCGAGACGGTGCGCGTGAGGTGAAGCGAGGGCTAGGACCGCGGCCGCCCGAGCCCCGACGGCCATCGGCCCCGGGCCGAGAGCCCGCCGCCGGGCGAGCGCACGCCGCGCCGCTTCTGACCGCGCAAGCGCGCGAGGGGCTCGCGCGACCTCCGTGGGGAGCATGACTACCGATCGATCTCCCTGCGGAGCACTTCCGGATCCCGTGCCCCGTGCAGCACCCGGATGACCTCGAGTGGGGAGGTCTCCGGCCGGTAGACGATCAGGAAGTCATGGACCGTCCAGAACAGGACAGGGCGGACCGTGAGATCCTCTCGGCCGTGCCCCATGCTGGGCATGTCCGCAAGCCTACGCGCGGCTTCGACGATCTTCATGCGCACGGACTCCGCACGGGCGGGACCGGCCTCCGAGGCGATGTAGCCGACGATCTCCTCGAGGTCGCGCTCGGCGCTCGGGGTCAGTCGGAACGGGCTCACGCGCCCTTCTTGGCCTGGGCCTCGATCTGCTTCCGCAGGCGCTCGAAGACCTCCTCGCCGTCCAACAGCTCGCCGCGGAGAGCCTCCTCGAAGCCCTCGTCGATCTTCCGGCGAACTTCCTCACGCCAAGTCTCGGCGCGCCGGCGCTCCTCGTCCTCGCGCTCCATGAAGAGCCGCAGCGCCTCGCGCACGACCTCGGCCGCGGAACGATAGCGGCCGGAGGCGACCTTCTCGGCGATGTATTGCTCCTGCTCGCTGGTGAGGGAGACGTTCATGACCGAAACCTAGTCCATATGGCCAACTATGTCCAACTTCGGCCGCCCGGATCGGGCGATCCGGCTCGGCGCCGCGGGTCAGCGCGACCCCGCCAGGAGCCCGCGCAGGAGGCCCAGGGCGTAGTCGTCGCTCGCGTGCCGGAGGGCGCGGTAGGCCGCGGCTTCCGGCCCGAGCGCGATCAGCCGCACGTGCTCGGGGAGATCTGGCCAGGACAGGACGACTGCCGCGAGGTCGGAATCGAGGCTGAGCTCTGCCCCTCTTGGAAAGGCGCGCCCAGCGAGGACCCGCGCGTCGCCAGCGTGCAACACGACGCTTCGAAGATCGCCTGGACGCTGTGGGGCCAGGACGCACAGAAGGCCGCCGTGGAACGCTTCAGATCTGGGATCAGATCGCGCCGGCCTGCGCCAGCGCATAGAGCACGGCGCGCCTCAGGATGCGCTCGCGCACCGTGCGGGGTTCGTGCAGGTCCATGCGCTCGAGATACGGGCAGGCGGCTGCGGGAGGATGGAGCGTGCGGGCGAGGACCCCGAGCGAACGCGGCCGCCTGCGCGCGAGCAGCGTGCGCAGCGCGCGACCCAGCACGACCTCCTCGGGGGTGAAGTCGGTGCCCTGGGGAAAGGTCGGGAGCAGTCCTTCCCGGCGAGGAGCCGCGAGGACGCGCTCGAGCCGCTCGGGCGTGTTCTCGCGGAACCGCTCGGGGATCCGATGCTCGCGCGGCAGCTTGCCGGCGCGCTGCGCTTGGCGGAGGAGCGCGGGCTGGAAGCGCGAGTCCGCGACGTTCAGCAGCGCGGCGGCCACCTCCGCGTCGCTTCTGCCGCGCAGCTCGGCGATGCCGTACTCGGTGACCACCAAGTCGCGCAGGTGGCGCGGGATGGAAATCTGTGCATGGCTCCAGACGACGTTCGACTCCGGCCTGCCGGCCGCGTCCCGCCGGCTGCGGATCATCAGGATCGAGCGCCCGTCGGCGAGCGCGTGGGCCATGGCGACGAAGTTGTACTGGCCGCCGATGCCGCTCAGGACGCGGCCGTCTTCGAGCGTGTCCGAGGCGACCGCGCCGCCGAGCGTCACCTTCATCCCGCTGTTCAGGAAGCGAGCGTGCCGGCGCTGGCGGCGCTTCAGCTCGGCGTGGTCGCCGTAGAGCTGGTTGACGAACGAGATGCTCGTCATCTCGAAACGCTCGCGATCCGCGCGGCTCATGCCGCGCAGCCGCTCGTAGAAGGCGCGCGGTCCCAGGAAGAATCCGGCGTGCGCGACGGCGCCGCCCTCGACCTCGCGCTTCAGCACGCCGGCCCGGTACAGGTCGAGCAGGCCGTCGACCAGCATCTCGGTCGCGGCGTACAGCCCCTCGGCGAAGACTCCCGTGCCGCCCAAGCGCTCGATCAGGGGTCCGAAGGCGTCGAGGGCGCCGGAATCGCGGAGCAGCGCAGCGTAGCGCTCGTTCCGCTCGTGGCGCATCACGAGCAAGTGCGTGATCGCGTCGCCGAGCGCTCCGATCCCGAGCTGGATCGTCCCGCCGTCGCGCACCAGCGCGGTGGCGTGCAGGGCGATCATGTAGTCGGCGCCGCTCACCGCCTCGTTGGGCGGGCCGAAGAGCGGGAAAGCGAGCTCCGGGCCCTCGACGAGCGCGTCGAAGGTCTCGGCTTCGACCCGTGCGTCGCCATACATGAAGGGCAGCTCCGGGTTGACCTGGGCCAGCACCGCGACCGGCCGGCCGCGGCGCTGCTCCTCGCGCAGGTGCGGCAGGAGGTCGAGCGTCAGGTCCGAGTTGCAGCTCAAGCTGACGTGCCCTTGCTCGTCCGGAGCGCTGACGAGCTGGGCGAAGACGTTCAGCCCCAGGTCGAGCGCGTCGCGCACGACGTGGGTGTAGTTCGAGCAGGTGTAGCTCTGCTGCGCTCGCGGATGGGCGAGCTGGCTCCCCGGCGCGAAGTAGAACTCGCGCACCTCCACGTTGGCGGGCAGCGTGCCGGAGTCGCGCGCGGTCGCGTAGAGCAGCTCGGGGTACCCGCCGAAGAGCCGCCGGCCCATGGGCTCGACCAACCTGCGCTCGAGCTCGCCCTTCCAGCGCGGGCGGGTGAGCGTCAGCGCGGTCACGATCGTGAGCTTCAGCCCAGGATCCTCCGCGGCCCGGCGGAAGAACTCGTTGACGATCTGGTTCGGCTTGCCCAGGCCGAGCGGGATCCCGAGCACGACCTCGCGGCCGACCTTGACCAGCGCGTCCTCGACGCACGCCTCGACCTCGGAGTAGCGTCTCACGCGCGCCGGTACTGCGCGTGGCCCGCGAGCACCGCCTCGAGCGCGTGCTGGCCGCCGCGCAGGGCCGCGTCGGCGTGCGCGAGCACGGCTTCGGCGAAGGGCTTCGCCACGGCGCGCTCGAGCTCGGCGTCGCGGTAGGGCCGCAGCTGCGTGATCGAGTAGCTCTGCGCGGGCTGCAGCTCGCCCGGATGGAAGCGTGCGAAGGTCCACTCGTCGAGGAAGCGGTTGCCGAGCGCGGCGACGTAGGCCCGCGCCCCCTCCGCCGCGCGCGCCGCGAGGCCGTCGAGGTCCTTGCGGCCGAGCGAGATCTGCCCGCTCTCGCTGGTCTTGATCTCGATCGC
>DATKBQ010000347.1:0-4958 GCA_035546375.1 Planctomycetota bacterium
GGGGACTGGACGCGCGTGGTCGACCACGTGCGCGTGCGCCGCTTCACGCTCTCGGAGAAGGACCGCGTGGGCATCGGCACCTTCCAGCCCAAGGACGAGAAGAACCAGGACTCCACCGAGCTGACGGGCGACCTCAACTACCGCAAGATCGCCGAGTACGGCTCCGACTCCGACCCGCGCGCCTTCAACTTCGACGGCGAGTTCAACATCGCCAACCGCGGGATGCTCGAGTTCATCGAGGTGCTCAAGCTCGACGTCGCCTTCCTCTACGACCTGCTCGGCGCGACCCAGGAGCACTCGATCAAGCCCAAGAAGTTCGCCCAGACGCACATCGACGAGGTGATCCTCGGCCACACGAACGAGCCCGAGTACAAGAAGCTCCAATCGAACGAGCTGATGGAGGCCTTCCGCGACCGCACGATCAAGATCGACATCCCCTACAACCTGGCGGCCTCCGACGAGGTCCTGATCTACCGCCGCCAGTTCGGCCGGCGCGAGACCGCCGGCCGGGCGCTGGCGCCGCACACCCTGGAGATCGCGGCCTTGTGGGCGGTGATGACCCGGCTCGAGGACCCGACGCACCCGAGCCTGAGCCTGCTCCAGAAGGCGAGCCTCTACGACGGCGGCGAGGTGCAGGGCTTCGGCGCCGAGCACGTGCGCGAGATGAAGAAGGCCGCCATCCGCGAGGGGATGATCGGCATCAGCCCGCGCTACGTGCAGGACAAGATCGCCGCCGCGCTGGTCTCCGACAAGCCCTCGGTGGGCGCCCTCGACGTCCTGGCGCACCTCGAGAAGGGCCTCTCGCACCACAGCCTGGTGTCGAACGAGGAGACCCGGCGCCGCTACGTGCAGCTCATCGCCACCGCGCGCGAGGAGTACGAGGAGATCATCAAGCGCGAGGTGCAAGGGGCGATCTCGGCCGACCGCGAGGCGCTCGACCGGCTGTGCTCGAAGTACGTCGACAACGTGCGCGCCTACACCACGCGCGAGCCGGTGATCGATCCCGGCGGCGGGGTCAGCGACCCCGACGAGCGCCTGATGCGCGCGGTCGAGGAGAAGATCGACATCCCCGAGTCGCGCAAGGACGACTTCCGCCTGGAGCTGATGAACTTCATCGCCGAGGTGCAGCGCGAGGGGCGCACCTTCGACTACCGCCTGAACAAGCGCCTGGCGCGGGCCTTCGAGCTGAAGATGTTCGAGGACCGCCGCGACTCGATCCAGCTCACGAGCCTGGTCTCGACCGTGGTCGACCCCGACACCCAGGAGAAGATCGCGGTGATCCGCGACCGGCTGATGCGCCAGTTCGGCTACGACGAGCTCTCCGCCGACGAGGTGCTGCAGCACGTGGCCGGGCTGTTCGCGCGCGGCGAGGCCAAGGGCGAGAGCCTGGAGGCTGCCTAGCGGCGGGGGGACGAGCCGTGTTCCGGATCGAGAGCGACCGCTCGCGCTTCCGCGAGATCGTGCGCGGCAAGATCCGCGAGGACCTGCGCAAGTACCTCTCGACCACCGAGCTGCTCGCCCGGCGCGGCGAGCACACCGTCTCGGTGCCGGTGCCGCAGATCGAGCTGCCGCAATTGCGCTTCGGCGACAACTCGCGCTCCGGTGTCGGCCAGGGCCCGGGCCAGCGCGGCGACGCCCTGGAGGGGCGCGAGGGACAGGACGGCGCGGAGAGCGCGGCGGGCGACGCCGAGGGCCAGCACATCCTGGAGGTGGAGGTGCAGCTCGACGAGCTGGCCGAGATGCTCGGGCGCGAGCTCGAGCTGCCCTACATCCAGCCGCGCGGCCGCAAGGAATTGGCCTCCGAGGGCGGGCGCTACACCGGGGTGCGCCAGGCCGGCCCGGACTCCTTGCGCCACTTCCGCCGCACCTACCGCGAGGCGCTCAAGCGCACGATCGCGTCGGGCGCCTGGGACCCCGCCGCGCCGCGCGTGGTGCCGGTGCGCGAGGACCAGCGCTACCGCGCGCGCAAGGCCGCCCCGGCTCCGGAGTCCTCGGCGGTCATCTTCCACATGATGGACGTCTCGGGCTCCATGGGCCGCGAGCAGAAGGACATCGTGCGCATCAAGGCCTTCTGGATCGACACCTGGCTTCGCAGCCAGTACCAGAACCTGGAGGTGGTCTACATCGTGCACGACGCCGTGGCCAAGGTGGTCGACCAGGAGTCCTTCTTCCACCTGCGCGAGTCGGGCGGCACCAAGATCTCCTCGGCCTACGAGCTGTGCCTGCGCCAGATCCAGGAGCGCTACCGCCCCGAGGACTGGAACATCTATCCCTTCCACTACTCCGACGGCGACAACTGGTCGGCGCGCGACACCGAGCGCTGCATCACGATCCTGCGCGACGAGGTCCTGCCGCGCGTCAATCAGTTCTGCTACGGCCAGGTCAAGAGCGCGTACGGCTCGGGCCAGTTCAAGAAGGACCTCGACGACGCGCTGGCCTCCGAGGAGCGGGTGGTGACCACCGCCATCACCGACCGCGCCGACATCCCGACCTCGATCCGGGCCTTCCTCGGGAAGGGGCGCTGAGGTGGGGGACGCCGCTCGCGGCCGCCTGCCGGCCGCGCTGGCCGAGCAGGCCGAGCGCATCGAGGGCGTCGCCCGCGCCGCCGGGCTGGACTTCTTCGACGTCGTCTTCGAGCTGCTCGACGCGCGCGACGTGAACGGCGTCGCCGCCTACGGCGGGTTCCCGGTGCGCTACCCCTCCTGGCGCCACGGGATGGAGTTCGAGCGCCTCGAGAAGGGCTACTCGTGGGGCCTGTCGAAGATCTACGAGCTGGTGATCAACAACGACCCGGTCTACGCCTACCTGGTGCGCTCGAACTCGCACCTGGAGCAGAAGCTGGTGATGGCCCACGTCTTCGGCCACGCCGACTTCTTCAAGCACAACCGCTGGTTCGCCGCCACCGACCGGCACATGCTCGACACCATGGGCAGCCACTCGACGCGCGTGCGCCGCGCGATCGACGCCCACGGCCAGGAGACGGTCGAGCGCTTCCTGGACCAGGCGCTCTCGATCGAGAACCTGGTCGATCCCTACCTGCCGCTGCGCGAGGAGCTCCGAGTGGGGAGCGCGGCGCGCGCCGCCGAGCCCGACGCGCTGCCGACCTACGACGTGCTCGGCTTCCTCTGCGCGCGCGCGCCGCTCGCGGACTGGGAACTCGACATCCTGCGCATCGTCCGCACCGAGGCCTACTACTTCCAGCCCCAGCGCATGACCAAGATCATCAACGAGGGCTGGGCCTCGTTCTGGCACAGCCGGCTGTTGACGGGCGGGATCCTGGACGCCTCGGAGATCGTCGACTTCGCCGACTGCCACAGCGCCGCGACGTTGCAGACAGCAGGGCGGCTGAATCCCTATAAGCTCGGGATCGAGCTCTTCCGCTACGCGGAGGAGACCGGCCAGGACCTGTTCCGGCTGCGCCGCGTGCACGACGACGCCTCGTTCATCGACGAGCTGGTCGACGAGGGCTTCATCGAGCGCCAGCAGATGTTCGTCTACGGCCGCAACGCGCGCAGCGGGCGCACGGAGCTGGTCGACCGCGACTGGCGCAAGGTCAAGGCGCGCCTGCTCCAAGACCTCGCCTGGGGCGGCTTGCCGCAGATCGAGCTGGTGGCGGTGGACCCGGAGGGGGAGCTGGTGCTCGAGCACCACCACGACGGCCGTGATCTGCAATTGGCGCAGGCGCGGGACACGCTGCTGCGCCTCGGCGCGATCTGGAAGGGCCCCGTGCGCTTGACGACCCTGGAGGAGGGGCAGGGGCGGAGGCTCGTGTGCAAGGACGGGGAGGTGGAGGTGGACGAGGTGCAGGGCGCGCAGCCGGGGAAGGCGTAGCAACCGCCGCGCGCCGCGGAATCGGCGCTCAGGGCTCGATCGTGAATTCGATCGCGTCCGTCAGGCCGGTGTTGTTCGGCGGGGCGAAGCCCGGGTCGCGGAACCAGTACTGGCCGTCGACCGTGGCGCCGGCGGTCAGGGAGGGGTCCTTGCCGGAAGCGACGTACGCATTGAAGTCGATGCTGTAGCTGCCGGAGCACGGCGCGACGCCGCCGGAGTCTTGCAGCGCGGTGCGGACCAGCGGACCCTTCACGCAAAGCGTGCCGCCCTGGAACGCCACAGCCTGCTTCCCGCTCGTGCCGTAGAAGAAGATGCCGGACTTCTGGGACTCGACTTGACTGGCGGTGATCAGGAACGCGCTGCCGGCCGAGGCGCTGGGTGCGCCGCTGAAGCCGATCGCCGGCAGGCAGCCGCTCGAGGTCGTCTTGGCCGTGCAGTACATCAGGGGAGGGGCCGGACCGAGGCGCGCCACGCTGCGGTTTCCGCCCGCCGCGACCTCGACGTAGGCGAGCGCGAGCGGCAGCGCGGGTACATTGCACTGGCCGTACTTGTCGTTGTAGCCCCACGCGACGACAGAGCTGTCGCTGCGCCGCGCCAGGGCGTGGCCCCCGCCCGCCGCGACCTCGACGTAGCTGAGCCCCGGCGGCAGCGCGAGCACGTTGCACGCACCGTAGCTATTGCTCCCCCACGCGACGACCGAACCGTCGCTGCGCCGCGCTTGGGTGTGGCCAGAGTTGGCGTAGCCGTAGCCTCCACCAGCAGCAACCTCGACGTAGTCGAGCCCTGGCGGCAGCGCGGGCACATTGCATTGGCCGACGTCGTTCAGCCCCCACGCGACGACCGAGCCGTCGCTGCGTCGCGCCACGCTGTGGTGCCAGCCTCCTGAAACCTCCACGTAGGACAAGCCCGCCGGCAGCCCGGGCACGTTGCACTGCCCGTACTTGTTGAACCCCCACGCGACGACCGAGCCGTCGCTTCGCCGCGCCAGGGTGTGGCCGTAGCCCGCCGCGACCTCGACGTAGCTCGAGCCCCCGGGCACGTTGCACTGGCCGAGGTTGTTCAGGCCCCACGCGACGACGGAGCCGTCGCTGCGCCGCTCCAGGCTGTGGTACTGGCCCGCCGCGACC
>DATKBQ010000348.1:0-5384 GCA_035546375.1 Planctomycetota bacterium
CGCCGGCGGTCCCACTCGCGGTAGAGCCGGCCGGGCTCGATCCCCTGGTGGGGGAAGTCCTTGCGCAGCGGATGGTGGGAGTACTCCTCGGGCATCAAGAGCCGCTTGAGCCCCGCGTGGCCCTCGAAGCGGATGCCGAACATGTCGTAGCACTCGCGCTCCATGTAGGCTGCGCCCGGCCACAGGTCGATGCACGAAGGCACCCAGGCGTCACCCTCGGCGACGCGCGTCTTCACCCGCACGCGCTCGCGCCTGGCGTAGCACAAGAGCTGGTGCACGACCTCGAAGCGCGGCTCGGCCGGGTAGTGGTCGACGGCGGTGACGAAGCTCACCTGCTCGAAGCCCGCCCGGCCCCTGAGCCGCGCGAGCGCCTCGTGCAGGCACTCGCGCTCGAGCTCGAGCGCCGCCATCCCGTCGCGCACGCTGACCGTGCGCACCGCCAAGCCTTCCAGGGCGGGGGCGAGCGCGGCGGCGACCTCATCCGGCGGCGCCGGGTCGATCACCGCGCCGCCTCCACGTCCTTCGCCGAGCGCACCGTGAACTCCGGCACCGCGCGCGGCGCTCCCTCCGGCAGCGGCAGGCGCGCCTTCGGGTCGTGCGGGTGGCGGTCGAGGCGACCCTTGCGCAGCGGGAAGTTGGGCGTCATGAGCTCGACGCCCGTGCCGCTCTCGCCGGGCTTCGGCTCGGGCCCGCGCAGGATGCGCCGCAGCGGATCCTCGCGCTCGATCTTCTTCTGCAGCTTGAGGATCGAATCGATCACCGCGTCCGGCCGCGGCGGGCAGCCCGGCACGTACACGTCGACCGGCAGGATCGAGTCGACGCCCTGCACCACGGCGTAGGAGTCGTACATGCCGCCCGAGGAGGAGCACACCCCCATGGCGATGACCCACTTCGGGTCCGGCATCTGGTCGTAGATCGTCCGGCAGGCCTCGGCCATCTTCCAGGTCAGCGTGCCGGCGACGATCAGCAGGTCGCACTGGCGCGGCGAGAAGCGCGCGGCCTCGGCGCCGAAGCGCGCGATGTCGAACTTGGGGCCGATCATCGCCATCAGCTCGATGCCGCAGCAGGAGAGCCCGAGCGGCATCGGCCACAGGCTGTTCTTGCGGCCCCAGTTGATCAGCGAGTCGAAGCGCGTGGCCAGGTAGCCCAGCTCGCCCTGCTCCGTTCTCTCGCCGTGCTCGACCGGTCTCAGCGATCCCACTCCAGGCCTCCTCGACGCCAGACATAGGCCAAGCCGACCGCGAGCACGACCACGAAGATCAGCACCTCGAGGAACACGAGCCCGCCGATCCCGGCCGCGCTGAAGCCCTTCGCCGCCACCGCCCAGGGGATCAGGAAGATCGACTCGACGTCGAAGAGGATGAACAGCACCGCGACGAGGTAGAAGTGGATCGAGAGCCGCAGCCGCGCGCCGCCGAGCGGCTCCATGCCCGACTCGTAGGCCATCGCCTTGCCGACCGCGCGGCGCTTGCGGCCGAGCACGTCGCTGAGCACGAGGTTGCCCACGGCGAAGCCGAGCACCAGGAGCGCCAGGATCAGGATCGGTGCGTAGTCGGTGAGCATGCGTCGTGACGGGAGCGCCCGTCTCGGCCGGCGGGGCCGGGGCTGCCGCAGGGCCCGCTGCAGGGCCTGCCGGGGCGGCGCTCCGGGGGATACGCACGGGGGCGCTCGGGTCGCCTGCGGCGAGTTCCGCGAAGTGTAGCGGGCGCGCCGGGGCTGCGGAAAGCGCGCGCCCCGCGCGGCGGCCGGCTTGGAGCGGAGCCGCGCTCAGCGCCGGAGCGCGGGGAAGGGAACCGCGGAGGGCCCGGTGCCCCTCTCCGCCCCGCTCGGCGTAACCCCCTGTCCGTCGGTGGTTTGCGCCCCCGGTGGGCTCACTCGGCGATTCGAAGGTGCTGGCCGCCGGTGTGGTCCGCCAGCGCTTCGAGCGTGCCGTCGCCGGCGCCGCCGATCTGCACGGCGTGGAAGACGAGACATGCCTCGCCGTTGACGCGTTCGAGCAGGGGCTGCACCCACAGCGGACCCTCCGCGGTCTCGCCGTCGCACAGGACGACCACCGAGTCGGCCTCCAGCCGCGCGAGGTCGCAGCGACCCGAGGGCGCGAGCGCGATCGCCTCCTCGATCGCCGGGCGCAGCTCCGTGCCGCCGCCGGGCGTGCGCGAGCCCAGCCAGCGCTCGAGGGAGGCGAGGTTGCGCTCGTTCGCCGGCTGGAGCGCGGAGCTGGAGGTCGCGAAGCCGCTGCCGAAGAGGATGACGCGGAAGCGCGCCGATTCGCCCTGGACGCGCAGGAAGCCGAGCACCTGGGCCACCGCCTCCTGGTAGCGCGAGCGGCCCGAGGTGCCGAAGGGCGCGCTCATGGAGCCCGAGCGGTCGACGACGAAGACGACGCGATCGGTGGGTAGCTGGAGGCCGAAGAAGCTCGCGCGCGTGCCCGGTGTGTCCGTCTCGCCTATGGCGGTGCCGGTGGGCCTTCTCGCGCGGGCCGCCTTCCACCAGGTCGCCCAGCGGTCGGGGTGCAGCCCGATGCCGCGCCCGGAGCGGCGCTGGAGCTCGCGCAGGATCTCGCCCTCGATGCGCGCCGAGCCCTTGCCGCGCTCGCGGCGCGCGATCCACACGGCGAGGCCCTCGATCAGGGGCGGCACGGCGGCGGCGTCGGGCAGCGCAGCCACGGCCGGCATCGCGCGCGCCGCGTCCCGCCACGCGCCCGACACCAGCGCGCGCGTGGCGAAGGTGGCCAGCGCGCGCGCGGCGGGCCCGTCGGAGGAGAGCTGGACCTTCTCGAAGTGCCGCTTGACCACCAGCGGCGAGACCCAGCCGGGCTCCGCGGCGGACCGCTCGAGCTGGGCCACCATGAAGAGGTGCACGCCCTCGTCGGGCCAGCCGGCGAGGGCCTCCATGGCCGCGCTCCGCAGCGCGTGCTCCGGATCCACCGCGCAGGAGAGCAGCGCCAGGAGGTTCTCGCCCGTGCGCCGGCCGGCCAGGACCTCGACCGCGGCGATGCGCCGCTCGAGTCGATGGACGCGCGGCAGGGCGAGCACGTTGGCGGCCATCCAGTGCCCGAGCGACCCGTCGCGGTCGCGCTCGAGCTGGACCTCGACGATCGCGCGGCCCTTCTGCCGCACCCGCTCCAGCGCGAGCAGTGCCAAGCTGGAGGCGCGCGGAGGCGCGGAACGCTGGAGCCCGGCGAGGTCGAGGAGCGCGGCGACGGTCTCCTGCTTGCGGTCGGGCTCGGCGATCGGGACCAGGCGCACGTCGGAGAGGATCGCGTCGAGCGCCGCCTCGGCGTCGGCCGTGATCGGCGCCGTGGGGCGCTGGAACTGCTCGTTCCAGCGGCGGAGCTTGAGCAGCGGATCGGCGCGCTGGGGCGCCGCTAGGGCCGGCGCGGCGAGCGTGAGCGCGGCGAGGAGCGTGGACAACCTGGCCGGAAGGGAGCGAATGGAAGAGCTCAAGGGGCTCCCACGGTACCCGCCGGCGGAAGGGCGGTTACGCGCACTCAGCGCGCGAAGTGCTCGATGTCGACCGCGAAGGCCTTGCCGTCGCCGTGGCACACCTCGCAGGCCTCCATGCCGGCTGGCGTCTGGGCCACGATGTGCGCCGCCGTCGCGGTCGAGTCGTGGCAGGCCGCGCAGACTCGTCCCCAGAGGCGCACCGGCGCGCCCTGCGCCGTCGGATGGTCGCGCGGCGCGGGCTCGAGCCAGGCCGTGTTCCCCGGGCCGTGGCACTTGGCGCACTGCACTGCCGCGCCCGGCATCGCCGGGAACTCGAAGGTCGCGTAGCTCTTCGCGGTGAAGTTGTCGGGCCACGGCGCTGCGCCCGCGCCGACCACCGTGAAGGCCTGCGGGTTCGCGAGCAGCTTGCCCATGTGAATGGCGTGCAGGAGCGTGCGGAAGTTGACCGTCACTCCGTCCGTCGCCGGCGCGTTCGCAGCCACGTAGCGCGGCCGGTCCTCCGAGCCCGCGGTTCCGTGGCACAGGATGCAGGTGTCGAAGCCGCGGTTGGCCCCGCCGTGGAACGCGAGGTCCTGGTGGCAGGCGTTGCAGTTCGCGCCGGAGCTGATCAAGCCGTACGGCGCGTTCTTCGCCGTCGGGCCGACCAGCACGTCGAGCGTGGCCGGAGCGGAAGCGGCCGTGTAGTGGTTCGTCTCGCCCTCGAGCTGCACGAGCACGTCCTGGCTGCCCCAGATGCCGACCGTGTACGTCCCGTCCACCAGCGGCTTCGATGTCCACTCGCCCCAGGTCTCGTCGAGGTCGGGCGAGTCGTTCAAGGGCGGCGGGTAGCTCGAGGGCACGACGTACGGCGTCGTGTAGGTGACGAGCACGGCGTTCCCGGCGCCGAACTCGGTCAGCTCGGTGATCACGCCGTTCGCTGCGTCGAGCAGGAAATCGACGTTCTTGGTCTTGGGCGTGAGCGTGACCGTCTTCACGCTGGCGCCGATCGCGTGGTCGAAGCGCAGGCCCGGCGGATAGGCGGGCGTCGCGGGCGACGAGAACCACAGCCGGTTCCCGTCGACGAGCTGCACCTTCAGATACTCCTCGCTGCCCGCCAAGGCGTCGTCGATCACGACGAAGTCGTCGCGCGCGAAGCCCGAAGCGTTCGCTAGGTCGACGAAGTTCTGCGGTGCGAACGCGGCGTCGACCAGCGTGCTCGTTGCGCCCGTAGCGGTGCGTGCCTGGACTTGCGTCTGGGCGCCTGCGACGTCGAAGTGCGGCGCTCGCAGCGTGGCGAACACGTCGCCCAAGGCCGCCGTCGACTTGCCGACCAACTCGAGCTGCAAGAGCTCCGGCAAGCTCACCGTGAAGGGCTGCGGCCCCGTGAGCATGGCGGGGACGATGCGCGCGTCGAGCAGGAGGTTCGCGTTGGCCGTGGGGCCGGAGAGCGCGGCGCGGATCTCGAGCAAGGAAGAGGGCAGGACGCTCGCGCCCATGCCGTCCAGGATGGAGAAGCTCACGGCCACCTGCTCGCCCGGGTCGAGGCGGCCGTTGCCGTTGCTCGCGCCGGCCTCCGAGACGCTCTGCAGATCGAAGGCGAGGCCGAGGTTGTAGTTGGGATCCTGCAGCGGATGGCGGTGGCCGTCGACGATCGAGAGCGGGCCGCCGGAAGGCTCGTGGCAGACGTTGCAGCCCGAGCTGTTCGGCTGCGGCGGCATGATCTGCTGGTTCGCCACGTAGTCCAGGTCCCAGTCCACATCGTCGTGGCACGCGCCGCAGGCGGGCCGCGAGGGTTGCGACTCGATCAAGCTTCCTTGCGCCGGCGCCTGCAGCGGGCCCGCGCCGTCGGGGTCGCCGTGACACACCGAGCACTGCGCCACGCCCCTGCGCATCTCGTCCTCCAGCGCCTGCTCCGGGACCGCGAGCGTCTTGTGCCCGAAGTCCCTCGGCAGCGGCTGC
>DATKBQ010000349.1:0-3962 GCA_035546375.1 Planctomycetota bacterium
CAGCCGCTCGATCTCGATCCCGAGCCGTTTCGCGGCCTCCGCGGTGATCATCAACGCAGGGATCCCGGCCTGCGCGCTGCGCGAGGTGTCGAAGCGCGGCAGCGGATCCTCCTCGCCGGGATGCTGCACCACGACTACGGCCTTCGCGCCCTTGCGCTTGGCGGTCATCACCTTGTTGAAGAGCGAGGCCGCGTCGGCCCACGTCGCGCCCTCGCCGCCTGCTGCCGGCGGATACGGTGGCACGCCGCGCAGCATGACGAAGATCTCGGCCGGCTCCGCGGGGGTCGCCGCGTAGTCGTCGAGCCCGAGCTCGGCCTTGGCGATCCCGTAGCCAACCCAGCGCGTGGTGCCGCGAACCTCTCCCGCGTCTGAGCAGAAGAGCGGAATGGCCTCCGGCCCCGAGACCTGCTCGTCGATGCTCTCAAAGCGCACGATCGTACCCGGTTCCTTCGGCTCGACTTGGTTCACACTCGCGCCGATCCAGGAGCCGCCGCCGTCCTCCGCGGGCAGCGGAACCACGAACTCCTGCCGCCAGCCGTCCTCGCCGGCCGGCTCGAGCGCCAGCTCCTCCAGCCGCTTCGCGAGCCAGAAGGAAACGGCCTTGGCCGGCTGCGTGCCGGCCCGGCGCCCCTCGCGCAGATCGTCGGCGAGCCAGGTGACGTCGGCGAGCAGCCGCGCGGGATCGGGCTCGGCACTCGCGACGGGCGCGGCTGCCGGAGTCTGCGGGGCGGCGACAACGG
Source organism: Planctomycetota bacterium (assembly GCA_035546375.1). Lineage (GTDB taxonomy): Bacteria > Planctomycetota > UBA1135 > UBA1135 > DATKBQ01. The sequence goes on from DATKBQ010000349.1 coordinate 741, forward strand.
ACGCGTGCGGGATCGCGAGGGCGAGCGCGAGGAAGGCGAGAAGCAGCGAGGATCGTTTCATGGTCACTCCATCGTAGGATCGGGGACCTCGCGGGTGGACCCGCGCCCCGCGACGAGCGCGGGATTGGGGGAGACGGCGCCCGCGCCCGGTCCGAGTCCCGGCACGCACCGCCCGGGCTCACCCCTGGGGTTCTGGCGTCCCCGCACGGCCTCTCGCCTTGGCCCCGCCGGCGCTGGCCCCGCCGCTGCCGAGCGTGTCCAATGGGCTGGGCCAGCTCCATGCACCTCCAAGTCCTCTCCAGCGGCAGCGCCGGCAACGCCGCCCTGATCCGCGCCGGCGACACCACCGCCCTGGTCGACGCCGGCCTGCCGGCGCGCGAGCTCGACCAGCGCCTGGATGCCGCCGGCCTCGGGCCCGCGGGCCTCGACCACGTCTTCGTCACCCACGGCCACCTCGACCACGCGCGCTCGGCAGGCTCGCTGTCGCGGCGCCTGAACGCGCTGCTGCACTGCTGCGAGGCCCTGATGGGCAACGCCTCGATCCGGCGCTCGCGGCGCATGGCGGCCTTGACCGTCGGCCGGACCGAAGAGGTCGAAGGCCGGCGCGGGAGCGACGGGCTGCGGCTCACGCCGGTCCTGCTCCCCCACGACGCCGCGCCCACGGTCGCCTTCCGGATCGAGCAAGGCGAGCGTACCGCGGTGATCCTGACCGACATGGGCCGGCCCTGCCCCGAGGTCGCGCGGCGCCTGCGCGGCGCGCACGTGCTCGTGCTCGAGTTCAACCACGACGGGGCGATGCTCGAGGACGGGCCCTACCCCTACCCCCTCAAGCGGCGCATCCTCGGCGACGGTGGGCACCTCTCCAACGCCCAGGCGGCGGCGATGCTGCGCCTGCTCGCCGGGCCGGAGCTGCACACGCTGGTCCTGGCGCACCTCTCCAAGACGAACAACCGCTCGGACCTGGCGCTGGAGAGTGCCCGGGCCGAGCTCGATCGCCTCGGGCTCGCCCACGTGCAGGTCCTGGTCGCGAGCCAGGACGAGGTCGGGCCGAACCTCGCCGTCTGATGGGCCGTCTGAGGGGGCCGTCGGACGCGACCGATCCGACGGGCGCGGAGCGCTCGCGAGGCGCTCAGACCTCGCGCTCGGCCGAGTCCGGCGCGCTGCGGTAGACCAGGCGGTAGAGGTCGCGGCGCCGGTCGCTCCAGTTGAGCACCGTGCCGCGCGAGCGGTGGCGGCGCAGGAGCTCCAGGTCGACGTCGTGCATGATCACGGTCTCGATGTTCGGCGTGCACTCCGCCGCGATGCCGTCGCGCGCGAAGGAGAAGTCGAGCGGCGTGAAGATCCCCGACTGGGCATAGTGCACGTCGGCGTTGGCGACGAAGGGCAGGTTGCCGACGCAGCCGGAGATCGCGACGTACACGTCGTTCTCCACGCAGCGCGCCTGGGCACAGTAGCGCACGCGCAGGTACCCGTCGCGGTTGTCGGTGTTGAACGGCACGAACAGGATCTGCGCGCCCTGGCCGGCGGCGATCCGCGCCAGCTCGGGGAACTCGATGTCGTAGCACAGGAGGATCGCGACCCGCCCGCGGTCGGTGTTGAAGACCTCCAGCCGGCTGCCGGGCTGCACCCCCCACCAGCGGCGCTCGCTGGGCGTCACGTGCAGCTTCGACTGGCGCTCGATCGTGCCGTCGCGCCGGAAGAGGAACGCCGTGTTGTAGAGCGCCTCGTTGTCCAGGGTGAACTGCGAGCCGGCGACGACGTTGACGTTGTACTTGATCGACATCCGCGTGAAGAAGTCCAGGTAGCGCGGCGTCAGCTCGGCGAGCCGGCGCGCCGCCTCGCTCGGCCGCTTCGGGTCGATCAAGGGCAGGAGCTGCGTCGTGATCAGCTCCGGGAACAGCGCGAAGTCGGCGCGGTTCTCCGACGCCGTGTCCAGGAAGTACTCGCAGTGGGTCGCGAACTCCTCGAAGCTCTTGACCAGCCGCATCTGGTACTGCACGGCGCAGATCCGCACCAGCGAGACCGCCTGCAGGCGCTTCTGCGGGTCGGGGACGTGGTCGATGTTCGTCCACTCCAGGAACGTGGCGTAGCCGCGCGATTCCACGTCCGAGGGGAAGTAGTCCGGGATCAGGCGCTTGAGCACGAAGCCGTTCGCCACCTGCGTGGTCAGCACCGGGTCGTAGAGCCCGCGCTGCACGACGCGCTCGACGTACTCCCGCGCCGAGAGCTGGTCGGCATACTGGCCGTACCCCGGGATGCGGCCGCCGATGATGATCCGCGCCAGGTTGAGCCGGCGCGCGAGGTCCTTGCGCGCCGCGTACAGCCGGCGCGCCAGCCGCAGCCCGCGGAACTCGGGATCGACCATGATCTCGAGCCCGTAGAGCGTGTCGCCGTCGCCCTGATGGTTGGTGATGAATCCGCCGGCCGAGATCTCGCGCCAGTTGTGCCACTCCGAGTACAGGTCGAAGTCGACGATCAGGCTGCTCGAGGAGGCCACGAGGCGCCCGTCGCACTCGATCCCGATCTGGCCCTCGGGGAACAGGGCGAGCTGGCTCTCGATCTGCGCCCGGCTCCAGTGGACCATGCCCGGGAAGCAGAGCTCCTGGAGGGCGACCAGCTGGTCGAAGTCCTCGATCCTCAGCGGCCGGATCTGGATCTTCTTCTCGAAGTCCTTGTGGTCGACGCGCGCCACGACGGTCCGATTCTACCGAATCGCCGGCCTGCCCATCTCGCCAGCCGGCGGCTGCAATGCCGCGAGCGATCGTTCGGCTTCCTGCGCGAGCGGAACTTCGCGGTGCGCTTCCGCGAAGCCTGGAGGTCATGGAAACGAGGTCACCCCGCTTCAGGGCTCGCCGGCCCGCGAGCGAGGCTCGTCCTCGCGCTTGCAGAGCGCGAGCAGCGGCAGCGCCGCCAGGGACACCAGCGCCAGGCCGAGGAAGGCCGCCGGATAGCCGAACCTCGGCGCCGCGAGGCTCGCGGACCGCGCCGCCCACGACTCGCACAGGTTGGTGGCGCCCATGAAGGCGCTGAACTGCGTCGCGCCGAGGCGAGGGTCGGTCAAGTCCATGAACAGCGCGTACGACGAGGCCGTGAACAGACCGATCGCGAGATACAGGGCTCCGAGCGGCACGAACACGGCCGCCCCCGAGCCCGGAGCCATGCTCGGCACGAGCGCAACCGCCGCGACCGCGACGACCGTGGCGAGCAAGCTCGCGGCGATGC
>DATKBQ010000350.1:0-9192 GCA_035546375.1 Planctomycetota bacterium
AGCGTCGTGCTGGACTCCTCGGGTGCCGCCTCGAGCAGCGTCTCGATCGCCGCCAAGGGAGGCGCCGTGCCGGGCGTATCGCGCATCTACCAGACCTGGTATCGCGATCCCCAAGGCCCTTGCGGCGCCGGCAGCAACCTCAGCGCGGCGCTGCGGATCGACTGGCAGTAGGCGCGGCGGGCCGACGGGCGGCTAGCGACCGCCCCGCCGAGGGCATCCGGCCGCGAACGTTCCTCGATCTTCGGGGCCCGCCCGGGAGCGTGGATCCCGATCCGTCATCCAGCTAGTCGATGGACGCTGCGCGTCTCCCCCCGAACCTGTCGAATCTGTCCCCATTCAAACGCGACGAGCCGACCGACGGTTTCCGCATGGAACGTGGGCCTGCGCATCCGACTCGCATGCTCGCTCATGCATGCACGCGGCTGACCGCTGGGTGCGGACCTGACCTGGCCCGATCTGGAACCGCGGAGCGTTGACGCGCACGGGAAGCAAGCGCATCCTGCGCCTTCGACTCCCGATTTGCTGCAGGAGGGAGGCGCCATTCATGCATGCCAGCTCGCTGCTCGGCCCGTTCGCGCTCGCCGCCGTTGCTCTCGGCCAGGCGCAGGATCCGGCGCCGGCCCAGGAGCCGCGCAGTGCCGCCCAGTGGGTGGCCGAGCTCGAATCAGGGTCGTTCGCCGAGGCCAAGCGAGGGTTGCTGGCCTTGGGAGCGTGCGATGCGCTGCCTGCCCTGGTGCAGGCGATCGCCGAGCTTCCGCCCTCTGCTTCATGGCAGGCCGTGCGCGTGCTGCGCGGTTTCCCCGCGCAGGATGCGGCGGATCGATCGGCCTTCCGCGAGGCCGTCAAGGTGCTCGGCAAGCAGGCGGTCGGTGCGCCGGAGGCGGAGCGCCGGCGCCTCGCCGCCTTTGCGCTCGGCGCGCTTGGGGAGCAGGCCTCGTCGACGGCGAAGGACCTCGCGCGCCGGCTCGAGGACGAGGAAGTCGAGGCGGTCCGCCTGGCCTGCACACTCGCGCTCGCCGATCTAGGCGAGGACGCGCTCAAGCCGCTGCTCAAGCTGCTCGAGAGCGAGCGGGTGACCCCGAAGGGGCTTGCGCTCGCTGCGCTCGCCCTCCAGGGCACGGACAAGGGCGGCGTGGCGAAGTCGATCGAGAAGCTGGCCGTGCGACCGGAGTCCTTCCATGCCTTTCTCGTGGGCGGCGTCTCCCTCTTCGCCCTCGAACGCTGCGCCAAGCCTCCGGCGGCCGCGAACGCGGCGTCCGAGCAGCGCAAGCTCATGAAAGTTCAGATCTGGCTCGCTGGACGGAATCTCAACTGGGCAGGCGCGATTCAGCAGGAACCCACCGACGCCTTGGAGTTCTTCGCGTTCCTCACCGGTCTGCCGAAGCCGCGGCCGCGCGAGTACTCGGCGCCTGCGGCCTTCGATAGGGCGATGGGCGAATGGTTCACCATCGGCGACGGATATCGCCAGCTCCTCGAGCACCTCGCGCGCGAGTTGGAGCCCATTCGGGAAGGCCTGCGCGCCGACGCGTACCCGAGCTTCGTGGCCTTCGAAGGCGAGACGCGACCGCTCGTGAGGCTCGCCGAGCTCCTGCATGCGGTCGACCCCTTCGTCCCGTCGGACTCCAAGCGCTGAGGCGGCGCGCCGGGTCTGCGCCGGAACTGCCGATCCGCTGCGGGTCAGGTCGCGGGGAACCGCCCGTCGCCGAGTCGCTCCTCGATCCCGGCGCGCACGCGCTCGAGGGCGTCCGGCAGGCTCGGATCCACCGCGGGGCCGAAGCTGAGCGAGACGCGCCGCGGCCGCGGCCAGCGCGCGCCGCGCGGCCAGGCCTCGATCGTGCCGCGGATCGCCGCGGGGACGATCGGGGCGCCGGCGAGGCGCGCGGCGAGCAGCGCGCCGGCGCGGAAGGGCTGCAAGCGGCCGTCGCTCGAGCGCGTGCCCTCGGGGAAGACGGCGACGCAGTCGCCGGCCTCGAGGTGCGCGACCATCTCGCGCAGGGCCGCGCGGTCGGGTTTCCCGCGCTGGATCAGGACCGCACCGCACTGGCGCATCAGCCAGTCGAGGGGCCGCGAGCGCGCGAGCGAATCGCGCGCGACGAAGGAGACATGGCGAGTGGTCGAGCCGGCGACGAACGGGATGTCGAGGAAGGACTGGTGGTTCAGCGCGAGCAGGACCGGGCCTCGCAGGGGCAGGTTCTCTCGCCCTTCGACGCGACGGCGGAAGACGATGCGGTAGATGAGGTCCACGGACGTGCGCACGATCCGGTAGACGATCGTCTTGCGCACGAGGACGCGCGGGGACTCCTGCGCGGCATCGGCCCGAGGCTCGCTCACATTCATCGACCCGCCCGCACCCGCTCGAGGACGCGCTCGACGACCGCCTGCGCATCCAGCCCGTCGGTCTGGATCATGATCGCATCCGGCGCGAAGCGCAGCGGCGAGTGCGCCCGGCTGGAGTCGATCCGGTCGCGTTCCTCGATCTCGCGCCGGATCGCGCCGACTCTCTCCGGAGCCCCGAGCTCGAGGGCGCGGCGCCGCGCGCGCTCGGCCGGGCTCGCGTCCAAGTAGAACTTGAAGTCCGCGTCGGGGAAGACGACGGTCGTCGTGTCGCGGCCTTCGGCCACCAGCCCCGCGCCGCGCCGGCCGAGCTCGCGTTGGCGGCGGACGATCGCCCGGCGCACCTCGGGGTGCGCGGAGACGGTCGAGACCGCTGCGGTGACCTCGGCGCTGCGGATCGCCGGCTCGCCGCTGCGTCCGTCGATCGTGATCCGGCCGTCTTCGTCGAAGGCGAGCTCGAGCTCGTCGGCCAGCCGGCCGAGCTCCTCTTCGGAACCGGGATCGATTCCCCGCTCGAGCGCGACGAGCGTCACCGCGCGGTACATGGCGCCGGTGTCGAGGTAGACCAGCCCGAGCGCGCGCGCCACCTCGCGGGCCACCGTGCTCTTGCCTGCGCCGGCCGGACCGTCGATGGCGAGGATCAGGCGCGCGGTCCGCGGGAGGATAGCGACGCGCGCGGGCGCGGCCAAGCTCACGCCGCGCCGGACTCGCGCGCCTCGATCGCGCCGCCGGGCGCGACGCGCAGGAGGTCGCGCGGGCCGCCGAAGGCGCCGACCACGATCCAGCGCGGGCCGCCCGCGAGCGTCTCGTCTCGGAAGCGGTGCGCGTGGCCGCAGATCAGCGTCGACGCGCCGTGGAAGCGCGCGAGCTCGCGCACGGCCTCCACCTGCTGCTCCGTTTCCGCAGAGAGCTTGACCGCCAGCGCCTGCGTCGACGCGCGTCGCAGCCGGCGCGCGACCCACAGCGCCGCGGGCCGCGGCACGCGCGGCGCCGACCAGCGCACCGGGGCCGAGCGGAGCACGCGCCGCAGCCGCTGGTAGCCGCGGTCGAGCGTGCACAGCTCATCGCCGTGGATCAGGAGCACGCGCGCGCCGCCCTCGAGGACCCCCACCAGTCCGCCCGGCCGCACCGTCGCGCCACTCGCGCGCTCAAAGCCCTCCTCGAGCAGGAAGTCGCGGTTGCCGGGCACCACGTCGATCGCCGTGCCGCGCGACGCGAGCCCGCGCAGGGCGCCGAGGGCCGAGCGCGCCGCCGGCAGCTCGGCCTGCGCCGGGCCGATCCAGGCGTCGAAGAGGTCGCCGAGGATCATGAGCCTCGGCACGTCCCGCAGGCCCGCGAGCCAGGCCTCGAAGCGCTCGGGCCGCGCCGCGCCCGCCCCGACGTCGAGGTGCAGGTCGCCGACGATCGCGCTGCCGGCCTCGAGCGCGACCTCGGCCAGCCCCCCGCGCGGCTTCTCCATGCGCGGGAGGGTACCGCGCGCCGTCTCCAGCGCCGCGGCCGGGCCACCCGGCGAGGTTTTCGACACGACTTGCGGCAGGGCGCCGCTCGGCGTGCGCACACAGTCACGGCGAACGCCCAACCCTTCCGATTCCTCCCGATCCGTTCCATGCTGCGATCGATCCGTCATTCCTGGGAGGCGCTGCGGACCAGCTTCTGGTTCCTGCCGGCCCTCATGGCGCTCGGCGCCGGGGTCCTGGCCTTCTCGGCGGTCCGGCTCGACGGAGCGGTGCCCGACGGCTGGGCCGACGGGATGGGCTGGCTCTACACCGGCGGGCCGGCCGGCGCGCGCCAGCTCCTGGCGACGGTGGCGAGCTCGATGATCACGGTGGCGGGCGTGGTCTTCTCGATGACCGTGGTCGCCCTGTCCATGGCCTCGAGCCAGTTCGGGCCGCGGCTCCTGCGCAACTTCATGCGCGACAAGGGCAACCAGTTCGTGCTCGGGACGTTCATCTCCACCTTCCTCTACTGCCTGCTGGTCCTGCGCTCGGTGCGCGATCTCGACGCGCGGCACTTCGTGCCCCACGTCTCGGTCACGATCGCGGTGCTGCTCGCGCTCGCCAGCCTCGGCGTCCTGATCTACTTCATCCACCACGTCGCCGTGTCGATGCAGGCGCCGCAGGTCATCGCCAACGTCAGCGAAGAGCTGCACGCGAGCATCGACGCGCTCTTTCCCGAGGAGCTCGGCCAGGGCGCCGATCGCGCGAACGATCGCCCCGGCGAGGCTGCCGCCGCCGAGATCCTGGGCCGGGACGCGCACGCCGTCGCGTCCCGCGCGGAGGGATACGTGCAGCACGTCGACGAGGAGCGCTTGGTCGCCATCGCGACCAAGCGCGAGCTCGTCCTGCGCCTGGAGCTTCGCACCGGCCGTTTCGTCGTCCGCGGGCACCCGCTGGTCCTCGTGCGGGGCGGCGACCCGGGCGGGGAGGTTGTCGACGAGATCCGCGATTGCTTCGTGTTCGGCGCCCAGCCGACGCCGACCCAGGACGTGGAGTTCACGGTCAACCAGCTGGTCGAGGTCGCGGTGCGCGCGCTGTCACCCGGGATCAACGATCCCTTCACGGCGATGACCTGCGTCGATCGGCTCGGAGCGGCTCTATGCCGCCTCGCAGGCCGGGAGTTCCCCTCCCCCTGGCTGCGCGATGGGGACGGCCGCCTGCGCGTCATCGCCGATCCGCCGGACTTCGCGGAGATCGCCGATGCCGCCTTCCGACAGATCCGCGAGCATGGGCGCAGGAGTTCGGCGGTCCTGGCGCGGATGCTCGAGACGATCGCCGTCGTGCTCGCGCACGCGCGGCGCGAGGACGACCGGGATGCGCTCCTGCGCCAAGCCGGCCACATCGAGCAGGTGGCCGCGCAGCTCCCGGTGATGGACCGTGAGCTGGTCGAGGCGCGCTACCGCGAGGTGCTGGACGTGGCGTCGCACATGGCGAACCCCTCCCGAGCGTTGCCGTCGAGCCTGCGAGGCTCTCGACATCGGCCCGGCTAGTACCGACGGCCGCGATGGGTTGGGCGCAAGCGGCAAGGCGTCGCTCCCAGGCGGAGGGCCGGCCGCCGCGGCTCCACCGAGTCGTGGAACATTCTCCCGAGGGGCTGGGATCTCGAGCGTGAGCCCTCACCCGCCCGCGCCGGGCTCGGAGTCGCCCGGCGCCTCGATCCCCAGGTCGCGCATCTTCTCCCACAGGACCTTGCGCGAGATCTTGAGCTGGTCGGCGGTCTGGGAGCGGTGGCCGCCGCAGGCCTCGAGGGCGCGGCGGATGTGGGCGGACTCGGCGGTGCGCAGGACCTCCCGCAGGGGGTGGATCTCGCTCTCGACCTCCAGGGCGCCGCGCCAGCGGGGGTCGAGGGGGACGAGGTCGGAGAGGGCGAGCTCGTCGCCCTCGCCGGCCAGGGCGATGGCGCGCTGGACGGCGTTCTCGAGCTCGCGGACGTTGCCGGGCCAGGGGTGGCGCTCGAGGGCGGACAGGGTCGACTTCGCGACCTTGTAGGCGCGGCCGCGCCCGTGGCGCTCGATCATGTGCTGCACGAGGAGCGGCACGTCGCCGGCGCGCTGGCGCAGCGGGGGCAGCGAGATCGGCACGACGTTGATCCGGTAGTAGAGGTCCTCGCGGAAAGTCCCGGCGCGGACGCGATCGCGCAGCGGGACCTTGGTGGCGGCGACGACGCGGATGTTCACGCTGCGCGTCGTCTCGCTGCCCAGGCGCTCGAAGGTCCGCTCCTGTAGGACCCTCAGGAGCTTGACCTGGACGGCGAGGGGCATGTCGTCGATGTCGTCGAGGAAGAACGTGCCGCCGTCGGCCAGCTCGAAGCGGCCGCGCTTCTCCTTGCGCGCGTCGGTGAAGGCGCCGCGCTCGTGGCCGAAGAGCTCGGCCTCGAGCAGGCTCTCGGGCAGCGCGGCGCAGGAGATCGCGATGAACGGCCCCTCCGCGCGCGCCGAGGCCAGGTGCAGGGCGCGGGCCACCTGCTCCTTGCCGGTGCCGCTCTCGCCCTCGATCAGGACCGTCGCGTCGGTCGGCGCGACGGTGCGGATGCGCTCGAAGACCGCGCGCATGGCTTCGCTGCGCCCGACGAAGCCCTCGAAGGCCGCGCTGCGCGAGCGCAGCTCGGCCTTGAGCGCGGCGTTCTCGGCCTCCAGGTCGCGCACCCGCGAGAGCGTGCCCACCATCGACACGATCGCCTCGTTGCGGAAGGGCTTCTGGATGTAGTTGGTCGCGCCGAGCTTCATCGCCTCGACCGCCTGGTCGATCGTGCCGAAGCCGGTCATCAGGATCACCGGCCGGTCGCGGTCGAGCTCGACCGAGCGGCGCAAGACGGCCATGCCGCCCTCGCCCGGCATGCGGATGTCGGTCAGGACCGCGTCCGGGCCCCGCTCCAGCTCCTCGAGCGCCGCGCGCGTGTCGGCGGCGAGGCGCACCTCGTGGCCGGCCTCCTCGAGCGCGTCGCGCAGCGTGACCGCGATCGTGGGCTCGTCGTCGGCGAGCAGGATGCGCACGGGAGAGGCCTAGCCTCCGAGGGCCTCGGGGTCACGCTGCACGAGTCGGTCCCCGCCGCTGTCGGCGGCCTCCGCCAGCGCGCCCTCCGCGGCCGCCAGCACGGAATCGAAGAAGAGCGTGCGCCCGCCGGCGTTGCTCGAGGCGCCGATCGAGACCGTCACCCGCACCTCCTTGCCGTCGGCCTCGAAGCGCAGCTCGCGCACGCCGCGCAGGAGCCGTCCGGCGAGCACCTCGGTGCCCTCGGAGGAGGTGTGCGGCACGACCGCGAGCAGCCGGTCGTCCATCAGCCGGCCGAGGAAGTCGCAGGTGCGCGTCTCGCGCTGCAGGAGCTTCACCACCTCCTCGAGGATCGCCTCCTTCGACTCGTAGCCGTAGACGTCGCGCAAGTGCCCCAGGCGATCGACCGCGATCAGGATGCAGGCCAGCGGGTAGCCGTAGCGCTGGGAGCGCCCGAACTCCACGCGCATCAGGTGCATGATCTGCGAGAGCGAGAACAGCCCCGGGTCGGAGTCGCTGAAGAAGGCGGACTTGAAGTCGGTCATGGGGTCTCGGGCACGGGGCTGCGCAGGGGTGGATCGGCCGCGGGGCCGCGGCGGCGCGAGCGAACCCGCGCCGCCCCATGGAGATCGGGCGGCGGGGATCAGGCCCGGCCACCCCCGAACAGGCCCCGGATTCCATCAAGGAAGCCGTCCACGCTCCAGCCCCAGCGCAGCCTCAGGATCAGGAGGGCGAGCACCAGGAGCGCGCTGTAGAGGGCGATGACGATCCCCTGGGCGAGCAGGAAGGCCGCCCCGCTGCGCGCGGCCGTCCGCGCCCGGCGGCTCGCTCCCTGGACGCCGCGGGTCATCGGCGCCATCAAGAGGTCGCGCAGGAGCCTGGCGCTGCGCTCGGCCAGGCGGGGATCGGCCGGGCCGACGGAGCTCGTCCCGAGCAGGTCGCGCGCGCAGGAGTCCGGCTCGAACTCGCCGCGCACGACCGCCTCCTGCCAGCGGCGCGCGACCCCGCGATCAGCCAAGCCGAGCTCCACCAGCATGCCCGCCTTGAGCCGCCACCAGGCTTGCTCCTCGGAGGGGTGCATCCCGGTCGGCGCGAGCGGGACCACCTGCGCCGCCGGCGGCTGGGCCGCGTGGTAGGGGGCCGGCGCCGGTGCGACCGCCGCGTCCGTGGGAGCACCGAGATCGAGCTCCTTGAGCTGCGCGGCCCCGCCCTCGCGGCCGTACACCATTCGCGCGCCCGCCCACTCGACGGCGTCGCCCGGCGAGAGGTCCGCCTCGTCGCAGGGGCGGCCGTTTACCAGCGGCTGGGCCCCGCGGCCGACGAAGACGAGCTTCGCCGGCTGATCCCAGAAGTGGAGCTGGTCGCCGCCCTCCGCGTCGATCGGCACGTCGCCGCGCGCTCCGACCGACGTCAAGCCGCTCTTCAGCTCGTAGCGCCGGCTGGTCTCGCCGACGGCCACGTCCAGCCAGGAGTGCTCCACCGCAGACTAGGCATAGCTCAACGCCCTCGACGATGCACGCACCCGAGCCGGGGCGCGCCGCGGGCGAATCTCCGCCCGGGGAGGCCCGGGGGAGCCGTCCCGGCCTATACTTCCAGCACCGTCCCCGACGTCCATCCCCCGACCCCCCAAGCCCAACCGTGAAGCTCGGACTGCACCAATCCGCGCGCCTGGAACAGCGCCTGATCCAGTCGCCGCAGATGATCCAGGCCATGCAGATCCTGCAGCTCTCGGCGATGGACCTCTCGGAGCGGATCGAGCAGGAGCTGACCGAGAACCCGTTCCTCGAGGTGGCCGAGCCGGAGCCGCCTCCGGAGGGCTCGGAGGACGGGGTCCAGGCGCCCGAGCCCCCCGCCGACGTCGAGACCAACGGCGTCCAGACGATGCTCGAGGAGCTGGAGCGCTACGAGCGCGACTTCGGCGACGGCCGGGCGGCGCGCCCGCGCTACGACGAGGACGGGGACAAGAAGCTCGAGGCGATGCAGAACACGCCCGACACGCCGAAGACCCTGGCCGAGGCGCTGATCGACCAGCTGGCCTTGATCGAGCTCGACCCGCGCGGGCGGCGGATCGCCGAGTACCTGATCTGGTCCTTCGACGAGCGCGGCTGGCTCGAGGCGCCGCTCGAGGAGATCGTCGGCGAGTGCGAGGTCGAGGGTGCGACGCTCGAGGAGGTGCAGCACGTCCTGTTCCAGCTGCGCGCTGCGATCCATCCCGGGCTCGGCGCGCGCGACCTGCGCGAGTGCCTCCTGCTCCAGCTCGAGCACAGCCACGTGGAGGCGCCGCTCGTGCGCATCCTGATCGAGCAGTACCTCGAGGACATCACGACCAACCGCCTGCCGCGCATCGCCAAGGCCACCGGGCGCAGCCTCG
>DATKBQ010000351.1:0-6267 GCA_035546375.1 Planctomycetota bacterium
GAGCGGATGACGAACAATTGACTCCGCGATGGTTCACCACTTTCCGTTACACGGCCCTTGCACGCCGGGCGTGCAAGGGCCGTGGAACGGAAAGTGGTGAACCATCGCGGAGATGAATCATCGCCCGTCGGGCTGCGGGGCGGGGTCGGCGGGGCAGGTCAGGCGCTCGAGGGCGGCGCGGCGTGCGGGGTCCTTTTCCAGCGCGCAGGCCCGGCGCGCCATGTCGGCGGCTGCCGAGAGCTCGCCGCGCTGGCTGTGCAGCTCGGCCAGCTTGGCCAGCGAGGGCAGGTGCGCGGGGTCGGACTCCGCCGCGCGGCGGTGGTGGCGGATGGCGGCTTCCTGATCGCCCAGGTCCTCGTGGATCAGGCCGAGGTGGTGCCACGCGGTGGTGCACTGGGGGTCGCGCTCGAGCGCGCGCTCGAGCCAGGCGTGAGCGAGCGAACGGGCCCGCTCGTCCTTGCGCAGCGCCGGATCGACGTAAAGGGTGCCGGCGCTCACCAGGTCGCGGACCTCCGTCGAAAGGTCGAGGTGGGCGAAGGCGCTGCGGTAGTCCTCCAGCGCACCGCGCACGTTTCCGGCGGCGCGGCGCGCCCGCGCGCGCAGGAGCCAGGTCTCCGCGTCGGAGAACCCGAGCTCGATGCGCCGCGAGAGCGCGGCTTCGGCCGCCGAGGGCCGCTCCAGCTCGAGCCTCACGCGGCCGAGCGCGAGCAGCACGTCCGGCCGGTCGGGGTCGGCGGCCAGCGCGCGCTCGAGGCAGGCCTCCGCCGCCCGCCTGAACCCCATGCGGGCCAGCACGTCGCCCTGCATCCCGAGGATCTGGGGATCGGCGGGATGGCGCGACAGGCCCATGTCCAGGATGCCCCGCGCGCTCTCGTCGTCTCCGAGCTGATGCAGCGCGCGGGCGGTTTCCACGCACGCCTCGACCGAGCCCTCGCGCAGGAACACCTCGTTCCAGCGCGCCGCGGCCAGGCGCCAGTCCTCGGCCCGCGAGGCTGCCCGCGCCGAAGCCGGCGAGACGTCGCGCTCGGACGTGCGCAGCGAGGCCCGCCCGACTCTTTCTGGGCTCGCCGCGCAGCCCGCCGCCGCAGCGCCCAGGCCGGCGGCCAAGAGTGCCGAGGCGAGCGCCCAGGCGACCTCGCCCCTGCCCTGCTCGACCGAAGAGGAACCCATCCGTCCGCCGCGAGCCACTGCCGCCGCGGCCTGCTGTGCCGGCTTACGGGCTCGATCGGAACATATCCCCGTTTCGGCATCGGTTGCCATCCGCGGGGGCCTCGCCGCCTCCGGTGCACGGTTTTGGAGGTCGCGGCGGTTCGTTTCCTGCCCGCGCGTCCTAGCCTCTCCGGCCATGCGATCTCCCCATTCGCTGCGCGCGCCTCCCCTGCGGGCGGTGTTCCTCGACGCCGGCGGGACGCTGATGCGCGAAATCCCCTCGCGGGCGGAGATCTATGCCGGAGCCGCCCTCGCTCGCGGCCGGAACGCCCCCGCGCCCGCCATGCGCGAGCTCATGTATCGGACGCACGAGGAGTTGCCCCGTAGCCTCGACGGGCATTTCCGCTACTCCCAGGGGTGGTTCCGTGTCTTCATCGAGCGGATCTTCGGCGAGCGGCTCGGGCTGGGGGCGCGCGAGGTGCGGGAGGTCCAGGAGGAGCTGCTCGCGCGCTTCGCCGACCCGGCGACGTTCGCGCTCCAGCCGGGCGCCGGAGAGCTCCTCGGCTTCCTGCGCGAACGCGACCTGGCGGTCGGCGTGATCTCGAACTGGGGCGAGCCGCTGGCGGGCATCCTGCGCGGGCTCGGGATCGGCGAGCGCCTGGACTTCGTGCTCGCCTCCGCCGTCGAGCGCTGCGAGAAGCCGGAGCCGGAGATCTTCGCCCGCGCCCTGGCGCTCGCGCGCGTGGAGCCGGCCGAAGCCATGCACGCGGGTAACGATCTCCTGAAGGACGTGCAGGGACCGCGCGCGCTTGGCATCCTGCCGGTGCTGGTCGCGGCGCAGGACTCGGAGAGCCTTCCCGGAGTCGAGCGCGTCCGCGACCTCGAGGAGCTGCAGCGATGGATCGAGCCGCGTCTGGGTTGAGCGGAGCCGCGGCCGGCGCGCAGCTCGAGCGCGAGCTGGCCGGGCTGCACGATGCGCTCGCGCGCCTGCGCAGCTCGATCGCCAAGGCGCACATCGGCGACGAGCGCGTGGTCGAGGAGCTCCTGCTCGGGCTCCTAGCCGGAGGGCACGTGCTCCTGGAGGGCGTGCCGGGCCTCGGCAAGACCACCCTCGTGCGCGCACTCGCCGCCTCGCTCGACCTCTCGTTCCGACGCGTGCAGTTCACGCCCGACCTGATGCCGGGCGACATCCTCGGCATGCGCGTGCTCGAGCAAGACGAGCAAGGCCAGCGCCGGTTCGTCTTCCAGCCCGGGCCGGTCTTCGCGAACGTGGTGCTCGCCGACGAGATCAACCGCGCCACGCCGCGCACGCAGTCGGCGCTGCTCGAGGCCATGCAGGAGCGCCAGGTGACGCTCTACGGGGAGGTTCACCCGCTCGACGACCCCTTCTTCCTGATCGCGACGCAGAACCCGATCGAGATGGAGGGCACCTATCCGCTGCCGGAGGCCCAGCTCGACCGCTTCCTCCTGGAGATCCAGATGACGGCGCCGGGTCTGGAGGAGCTCGAGGCGATCCTGCGGGCGACCGCGATGCGGCCCGAGCGGCAGATCGAGCCGGTGCTCGGCCTGCGCGAGGTGCGCCGCCTGCGCGAATTGGCCCGCTCGGTCCCGATCGGCTCGGAGATCGTCCACGCGGTGGCGCTCCTGGTGCAGGCGACGCATCCGGGCAATCCGAAGGCCCCCGAGGCCGTGCGCCGCCACGTCCGCTACGGCGTGAGCCCGCGCGGCGGCCAGGCCGTCCTGTGGACCGCGCAGGCGCGCGCGCTGGTCCAAGGCCGGGCGCACGTCTCGATGGAGGACGTCGAGGCCGCCTGCGTGCCGGCGCTGCGGCACCGCTTGATCCTCTCCTACGAGGGCGAGGCCTCGGGCGCCCGCACCGACGACCTCGTGCGGCAAGCGCTCTCGGCGGCGCGCTGAAATACCGAACCAGGTTCGGTATTTCAGCGCTTTCAGCGCTTCCACTCCTCGGCGGTGATCGCCCAGCGCTCGTGGTCGCACCAGCGGCCGTGCAACTTGATGTAGCGCGGCGAGAAGCCCTCGAGGCGGAAGCCGCAGCGCTGCACCAAGCGGCGCGACGGCTCGTTGGCGGGCTGGATGTTCGCCTCCAGGCGGTGCAGGTCGAGCCGCTGGAAGACGTGCCGCTGGACGAGGTGCAGGCCCTCGCTCATGTAGCCCTGGCGGACGAACGGCGCGCCGACCCAGTAGCCCAGGCAGCCGCTCTGGAGGATTCCGCGCACGATCTCGCTCAGCGAGAAGCTCCCGAGGATCGCTGCGTCCTCGTTGCGGCACAAGAGCAAGCGCTGCTTGCGGCCATCGCGGCCGAAGTCCAGGTAGCTGCGGAAGGCTTCGGAGCCGTAGGGATCGAAGCCCGGCGGCGCCTCCGGCTCCCACGGCTCGTGCAGCTCGCGGCTCGCGCGGCGCAGCTCCAGGAACTCCTCCTGATCCGACCGCAGGGGCTCGCGCAGGAACGTGCGTTCTCCCCGTTCCAGCGCATCGCCCGTGACGCGCGTCCGTCTGCCCTCGGCCATCGGCCGGGCAGTCTAAACGAGCACCTGCCGCGCGCGCCGCATGGCAGGCCCGGCGGGCGCGTGGTCTCGCGCGCTTCAGCCCTGCAGCCGCCGGGCGAGATCCTCGAGGTCGCAGGCGCGCACCCGGCGCCGGTCGATGCGGCCCATGGCGCGGAAGCGTTGCAGCTCTTGCTCCGAGCGCATCTCGACCCGCGAGCCGCGCGGTGGACGCTCCAGCCGCGGCTGCGCGTCGACCGCCCGCGCCAGGTCCTTCGAGAGCCCCGGAGGCAGCGAGCCGCGCTTCTCGAGCGCTCCGCGCGCGCGCAGGCAGACGTCGAGGGTCTCCTGGAGGTTCCTGCGGATCCGCAGCAGCCGCTGGGTGTCGGGCGCCGGACCCGCCAGGGCAATCCGCACCTTGCCCTGCGCCATCTCGAGCACCGAGATGAGGCAGTTCAGCTTGCGCATCAGCCTCTCGCGGTACTCCGCCGAGTCGAGGTTGGACTCCGGGGACGGTTGCTTGCCTTCGGGATGTTCGCGCATGGGCACTCCGGGGAACTTCTCCAGCCCAAGACTACCCCGCGAACGCGCGCGCGCCGACGATTCGCTGCGCCGGTGGAGAGCGAACTTTTTTCCGGCCGCCGCGCCGCCCGAGCGCCGCTCGGCGTGGCGCGTCGGGCTCAGAAGAAAGCCGACTCGACCATGTCGAGCAGGGCCTGCTCGCCCACCTTGCCCATCGCGATCACGCGCTGGCCCTGCACCTGGCCCTGGAGCACCGTCCAAGGGCCTACGGCCAGGCTCTGGACGACGTCGGCGCCGAGACCGGTGAGACCCTGGGCCCCCACCGCGCCGCCGTGCAGGAAGATCACCTGCTCGAGCCCGTCGCCGTAGGTGAGCTTGGCCCACGCTCGATGGTCGGTGATGTCCGTGACGCTCGCCGTGTCGGTGAGCTGGTAACCGGCGGGCAGGAGCTTGGGCTTGGCGAGCGGGAAGCCGAGCTTCACCGCCAGTTCCGTCTCGGGCAGGGGCAGCTCCTCGTTGATCGGCACGTGGAACTGCACCTGCGAGAGGTCGGGAGCGAGCGAGAGGCTCTCGAACTCCATCAGCGAGACGAGCGTTCCGTCCTCCAGCTCCTCGCGCGCGCGCAGCACCAAGCCGGTCTCGATGTCGACCCACGCGCGCCAGAGGCGGTCCGAGTCGGTCCGCGGCTCGATCGTGAGCTGCGCACACGAGCGCCCCGCCACCTGCGAGATCACGCCGGAGTCGGTCGCGCTGTAGCTCGCCAGGAACAGCCCCAGATCGCTCACCCTGAAGTCGCGGTAGCGGTAGAGGAAGCCTTCGCGGCCCTTCTGCAGGAGCTGGAAGATGTCCACCTCCGGCCGGGTGAGCTGCGGCTGGAGCACCTCGAGCGGGTCGATGGCGAACCCGCCTTGGCCGTCGCCGGAGACCAGCTCACGGTAGGCCAGATCCTGGGGCGCGCTGGCGATCTGCCAGTGCGCCTCGACGCGGCGCACACCCTGGTAGGCGACCGAGGAGGGCGCGAGCACCATCTTCTGGAGCAAGGACTGCGCGCCGGCAGTCGCGAGCTGGCTGCCCCCGTCCGGC
Source organism: Planctomycetota bacterium (assembly GCA_035546375.1). GTDB lineage: Bacteria > Planctomycetota > UBA1135 > UBA1135 > DATKBQ01. The sequence continues at coordinate 5,259 of DATKBQ010000351.1, forward strand.
CCGGGCGCGCCGGGACCCTGCCCGCAGCCCAAGGCCACTGCGAGCAGTAGGAGGCGCAGCTTTGGTCGGTGCAGCGAGGCCATGCCTAGAGATCCCGCGCCGCCAGGACGCCGCCGCTCACGGCGTCGATCCATCCGCGTGCCATCGGGTCGAGGAACTGCGTCGAGTGCGGGTGCACGACGCGCAGACGGGGCTCGTCGGCGCCGCCGCGAAGCGCGACGGCCCAGGTCAACAGCGCGAGCGTCGCCGCCGCGAGCGCGGTCCAGGCGACGCCGCGGCGGCGCGTAGGGGGGAACGCCGTGGCCAAGCTCGCGCTCAGGCGCTCCGCGAGCAGCGCGGGGGCCGAGAAGCGCTCCAGGCTGCCGACGAAGCGCCGCGAGCGTGCCTTGCCGGGATCGGCCAGCTCCTCCTCCACGAGCCGCTCGAGCACGCCGGGCGCGCGGCGGCCGTGGGCGAGCTCGCCCGCGCGCTGCTCGACGGCGAGCTCCAGCTCACGCGGCGGCGCGCGCCGGCCCAGCTCGCGCACCCGGGCGATGGCCCGCGCCAGCCGTCCCTCTCCGCGCAGCGCTCCGGCCACGCACCCCTCGAGCTGGGCCGGGCTCGCGAGCCTCGGCAATCCCGCGAGCACCTCGAGGCTGCGCTGCAGGCGGCGTTGCCAAGCGGCGCACGCGGAGCACTCCGCAGCGTGGCCCCGCTCGGGCGGGGCTGCGCCCCCACCGTGGCTCCACAGCTCGCGGTGCTCCCCGCAGGGGCCGCCGATCGGGTCCGTTGCACTCATCCCAGGTAGTAGCGGTCGAGAACCGGGGTCAGCTCGCGGTCGAGCACCTCGTGTGCGCGGCTCAAGCGGGACTTCACGGTGCCCAGCGAGATCTGCAGCGTCTCGCTGATCTCCTCGTAGGAGAGGTTCTCGATGTAGCGCAGGACCGTGATCGCCTGGAGCTTGGGGCTCAGGCGCGAGATCGCCCGTTGGACCTCCTCCTCCAGCTCGTGGCGCGAGGCCGCGGCCATC
>DATKBQ010000352.1:0-14272 GCA_035546375.1 Planctomycetota bacterium
CCGCTCGCGCGCACGCTGCGCCGCGCCGGGGTGCACCGGCTGCTGCGAGCTGCGTCCATTGGCGCCCGCGGGCCGCTCGGCCGCCAAGACGTCGCCGGCGTGCTCCTCGATCAGCGCCTGGTAGAGCGCGATGGCCTCGGCGAAGCGCTTGGCGCCGGCGTGCTGCTCGGCGCGCTCGAACAGCGCGCGGGCCACCCGCGTCTCGGGCAGCGCGAAGCTCTTCACCTCGACCTGGTCGAAGCGCTCGCGCTCCTGGGCGTGCGCCGGCGGCGCGAGGCCGATTGCGAACAGGGAGCCGAGCAGCGGCGCGTACAGCGCGACGGCGATCCGCGGCGCAGTCGCGCTCCACTCCATCCGGCTCGTGTTCTTGCGGCGCATCGATCTCAGGGCCCGTCGGGCGTGACCTCGAGGGCCTCCGGCGGCCATGCGGCCCCCGGGGGCCTTGGTTTCTGTTCTAGACCAGCTCCAGGCGTTTGCGCAGGATCCATTCGGCCGAGAGGACGGCCAGGACGAAGAGCATCGTGGCCCAGGAGTCCCAGATGTCGTCCAGGCGCGAGGAGATCGGCTCGCGGCGCTCCTCGCCGCCGGGGAACTCCGGGGAGAGCTCGGCCATCTGCGCCAGCTCCAGGGCGCGCCCGCGGGAGAGCAGGCTCACCTCGCGCAGGAGGGCCGGGTCGGGGGAGGGGTCCTGGTTCTCCAGCGAGGGCAGGACCACCTCGAACTCCTCCGAGGCGATGCGCGCGCCCGCGACCTCGATCCAGACCCGGAAGAGCCCCGCCCGGTCGGCCTCCAGGGAGCCGCGGAAGACGCCGGTGCGGCCGGGCAGCGAGGTCAGGTCGAGCTCGGCGGGCCGGCCGTCGGGGCCGCTCCAGTGGACCGGCTGCACGGCGCTCTCGCTGGGGCGGAAGTCCTCGTCGAGCACGCGCGCCTCGATGGAGACGCGCTCGCCGAGGTTGTAGGTGCCGCGCGCCAGCTCCAGCCGGTAGCGCCGGTCGCCGCTCTTGAGCCGGCCCAGCGCCAGCCAGCGGATCGCGTTGCGCCAGTAGCGCTCGTGATAGCGCGGCCCGTGGAAGCGCCAGCGCCAGGTCTCGTCGAAGGCGGCGAAGAGCGTGCGGCCCGAGGGGTAGTAGCCGGCGACGAGCAGCGGGTAGTTGCCGTGGGCGTTGGCGGCCTCGGGGTGGCGCAGGAGCACCTGGCTGCCGGGCTTGGCGCGCGTGATCGGCAGGTACCAGTACATGCCGTGGAGCCCCTCCGGCTCCTCCCACCAGCGCCGGTTGGTCTCCACGTCGGAGACCAGGCGCACGATCTCGTGGGGGTTGTGCGGGTCCTCGAGCCGCGGGCGGAAGGCGCGCGAGCCCGACTGCGGCGCCGCCGAGAGCATCTCGGAGGGGTCGACGGTGACCGGCAGCAGGGGCTCCAGCGGCGTCGAGAGGTACGCGCGCGGGTTGTCGAACTCGCCGGCCACGAAGAACAGGCCGCCGCCCTTCTCGACGAACTCCACCAGCGAGCGCATGAACTCCTCCGCGCGCGCGGGATCGGGCGAGATCGACCACGGGTTGACGTCGCCGAGCAGGATCACGTCGTAGCCCTCGAGCAGCTCGCGCCGCGAGGTGGGCACCTCGCGCAGGGCCGGAAGCCCGCGCGTCGACTCCTGCAGGAAGTCCGGCGTGGCCGAGAGCAGGAAGGCCTGGAACTCGATGTTCTCGTCGGAGCGCTTGAGGAGGTCGAGCGCGAGCTGGCGGTACTCCCAGCGCGGGTAGCCCTCGACGTAGAGCACCCGCACCTTGGCCGGCGTGACGTGCACCGAGACGTCGACCTTGTTGTCGTCGAGCAGCGTCTCACCCTGCAGCGGCGGCAGGCGCACGCGGAAGCGGCGGTCGCGCTGGGATCCCGAACTCGGGCGCGCGACGAGCGTCACCCGCTCGCCGGTCTCGCCGAGCGTCGCCTCCTCCTCGGCCACGACCCGCGGCACCTCGCCCTCGCCCTCCAGCTCCTCGAGCTGGACCTGGACGCGCGGAGCGCCCTGCACGCCGCGCCCCGACACGCGCACCGTGATCGCGATCTCGTCGCCCTCCAGCGCGCTGCTCGGCGCCTCCACGAGCTGCACCAGCGCGTTGCGCTCGGGCCGCGTGTCGCCGACCACCAGGCTGTGCACGGGGATGCCGGCCGCGCCCGCCGCGCGCGCGGCCTCGGAGGCCGAGCCGCCGCCGTTCTGGCGGCCGTCGGAGACGACCAGCACTTCGGTGACGTGGTGGCCGCGGTGCGCGGCGAGGGCGGCCGACAAGGCGTCGCCCAGGTGCGTCGACGCGCCGCGGCCCGACAGCGCGAGCGGCGTCCCCTGCGGCACCAGGTCGCCGGCGAAGGCGAAGACGCGCGCGACGTAGCCGCGGCTCGCGAGGAGCGGCAAGAGCTCGCGCTCCAGCGCCGCCTGCGACAGCTCGCTGCGCGAGGTGTCCTCCAGGGCGCGCGGCGCGAGCGCCACGAGCGCCTTGCGCGCGCGCTCGTCGCCGCCGTAGGCGTCCTTGCGGCGCATGCTCGCGGAGTCGTCCACGAGCACCACGACCTCGGCCTTGCGCACCTCCTCGCGGCGCTGCACGAGCACCGGCCGGCACAGGACGCCGAGCAGCGTCGCGAGGGCGACGAAGCGCAGGAGCCCCAGGCCCAGGCGCGCCGGCTGCGGCACCGGCTCGCCGCGGTAGCCGAGCCAGGAGACGAGCGCGAGCAGAGGCAGGAGCACGAGCACCAGCACCCACAGCTCGGGCACCTCGGCCAGGCGCAGGCTCTCGCGCAGCCCGGTCGCGCCGTCGGCGCCGGACTGCAAGCCGAAGGCGGCGAGCGGGACCGCGCCGGCGATCGCGGCGGTCGCGAGGAGCTTGGCGCGCGGCGCGCGCATCAGCGCCTCCTCCGGCGCAGGCCGATCCAGGCCGCCCACAGGCTCTCGAGGACGAGGAAGGCGAAGCACAGGATGGCCAGCGGGCGCCACAGCTCGCCCTTGCGCGAGCGCTCGTCGTCCTCGCCGGCGCCGCCCTGGCCGCCGGCGGCGGACAGGCGCAGCGCCGGGTGGAGCATCGCCAGCTCGGCCGGCGCGATGCGCTCCAGGTCGCTCTCCGCCGCGTCGAGCTGCACCGCGAACGGCACGCTCTCGGCGCCGTCCATCTCGAGGCGGTAGAGCCCCGCGCGGTCGGTGTCCCCGACCGGCGGCAGCCGGAAGCGCCGGCCGAGCGGCTCGGGCTCGCCGGCCACCGGCCGGCGCGAGCCGTCCGGCCGCACGAGCGTCAGGTTGCGCGGGAAGCTCGCCACCTCCGCGGACAGCTCGCCGTGCACGGAGAGGTTGCGCGGCGGCTCGGCCGGCGTGCCGGCGTAGCGCACCAGCTCGTGCACCAAGGGCACCAGCGTGCGCGGGCTCTCGGCGACGCGCGCCCACTCCGGGTCGATGCTGGTGAGCCACAGGAGCACCTTGCCGCGGTCGTAGGCGCGCTCGATCAGGAGCGGGCTCCGGGCCTCGTCGTCCATCCGCGCGAGCACGCGCGCGCTCTCCAGCGGGCGCGAGGCGAGGAAGTCGTAGATCGGGACCTCGGTCAGGAGCGGCTTCCAGGTCTCGTCGGCGAAGAAGGCGAGCACGGGGTGGCGCGCGTCGAACTCGCGCACGCGCCAGTAGCCCTGGCGGCGCGGGATCGAGATTCGCTCGGCCAGCTCGGCCGGGAGCAGCCCGCTCCCGTCGGCGCGGAAGGCGCGCGCGTTCCAGGCCGCGCGGTCGACCCGGTCGCCGACGGAGACGATCAGCGCACCGCCCGCCGCGAGGCGCTCCTCCAGGCGCTCGACCGTGCTCTCGGCGAGGCTCTCCACGTTGGCCAGCCAGATGACGTCGAAGGCCGAGAGGTCGAGGGCCGGGTCGCGCAGGGCGGGCGCCTCGACCGTGCGCGGCTCGAAGGGCGCGGGCGAGGAGCCGGGCAGCACGTCGCCCAGGGGCGGCGCGAGCACCGCCGCGAGCAGGCCGACCTCGTCCTCGTCGACCTCGAGCGCGGGCTCGCCGTCGACCAAGAGGACGCGCAGGGGCGGCGGGACCGAGACCACCTGCGCGCGCGTGTCGTCCACCGCCAGGCGGTCGGCCTGGATCCCGGCCACGAGGGCGTGGGCGCCGCTCGAGCGGAAGGCGACCGAGAAGCTGGCTCGCGCCTCGCCGCGCGCGGGCACCTCGAGGGTCTGGCTCGGCCCGCGCTGGCCGTCGACCTCGAGCCACACGCGCACGCCGTCGGCGACGCTCGGGCCCCAGTTGCGGACCACGACCGCGTAGTCAGCCGGCGCGAAGGCGCCGATCGCCTCGCCTTGCGGCTCCACGGCGACGACCGCCAGGTTGGGCGGCGTCGGCTCGCCGGGGCCCAGGTCCTCGACCTCGACCTTCACGCCGAGCTTGGCCAAGCGATCGAGCTGCTCGGCGAGCCTGGGCCGCTCGCGGCCGGCCCCCCCGCCCCCATCGGCGGCGGGGCTCGCCGCAGTGGCGAAGCTCGAGCGCTGCAGGTCGCTCAGGAGCCGCACCTCGAGGCCGCTCGCGCTGGCGGAATCCTCCTCCGCGTACCCGGCGACCTCGCCCAGCGCCGCGGGCAGGTCGAGCGGCTCGTCGGTGGGCGAGGCGAGCGTCGCGAGCAGGCTCAGGGCCTCCTCGGGCGAACGCCACGAGAGCAGCCGCGGCCAGCTCCCGGCCAGCACCAGGCGCACGCGGTCGCCGCGGCCCGCCTGGAGGTCGAGCACGATCTCGCGCGCGCGGCGCACGATTCCCTCGAAGACGCTGCCGACGTCGCGGCGGTAGCCGGTCGAGGCCGAGCCGTCGAGCACGAGCACCAGGTCGCGGCGGCTCTCGGTCAGGCCCGCGAGCGGCGAGCGCTCGCCGGTGAAGGGCCGCGCCAGCGCGAAGGCGAGCAGGACGATCGCGCCCATGCGCAAGAGGAGCAAGAGCAAGTTCTCCATGCGCGCGCGGCGGCGCGTGCGCCGGTAGGCGGCGAGCACGAAGCGCATCGCCGCCCACGCCATCGGCCGGTGGCGCTGGCGGTTGAGCAGGTGGATCAAGAGCGGCACGGCGCACAGCGCCGCGCCGATCGCGAGCGCGGGGTTCACGAACCCGCCGAGCCAGCCCTGCGGGGGCACTAGCCTTCCACCTCGCGGAGTACCGGCGCGCTCCGGCGCACTAGCGCCTCCCGCCGCGGGCGCGCGCGGTGCGCCGCGCGAGGTACGTGGAGAGCACCGCGTCCAGGCTGGCCGACGTCGGCGCCTGCACGTAGTCCAAGGAGAGCGCGCGCGCGTGGTGCGCGAGCAGGCGGTTGTGGGCCTCGATCTCCTCCACGTAGGCGGCGCGGATCGCCTTGGGGTCGACGCGCTGGACGCCGCTCGCCTCGAGCCCGTCGAGGCGCACCAGGTGGTCGATCTCGAAGCTGAGCTCCAGCGGGTCCACGACCTGGATCAGGATCGGCTCGTGGCCGGCGTGCACGAGCCGGCGCAGCCCCTCGACGATGCGCTCGGGCTCGTCGAAGAAGTCGGAGAGGATCACCACGATCCCGCGCCGGCGCAGGCGCGTCGCCAGCCAGAAGAGCACCTGGCCGACCGCCGTCGCGCCGCCGGCCTCGGCCGACTCCAGCTTCTCGAGGATCGCCTTCTTCTGGCGCTCGCCGCTGGCCGGCGGGACCTTGACGCGCTCGGCCTGGTCGAAGACCACCAGCCCCGCGGTGTCGCGCTGGGCGAGCACCAAGTGCGCCAGCGCGGCCGCACACCAGCGCGCGTAGTCGAGCTTGGTCCAAGCGAGCGAGCCGAAGCCCATCGACTCGCTGGCGTCGACCAAGAGGTGGCAGTCGAGCCGGGTCTCCTCGACGAACTCCTTGATCACCAGCCGGTCGGAGCGCGCGAAGACCTTCCAGTCCAGGCGGCGCGTCTCGTCGCCGAAGACGTACTCGCGGTGCTGGGCGAACTCGGAGCTGGAGCCGCGCAGGGGCGAGCGGTGGTGGCCGGCCATGTAGCCCTCGACCACCGTGCGCGCCACGAGCGACAGGCCCTCGAGCCGGTCGAGCACCGCCGGATCGAGGGCGGCGACCCGTTCGCGCTCAGGCATGGTCAGCCTAGTGTGCGCGCGCCGCTCGCACGCCCGGCAGGCCCGCTCCGACGGCACCCGAGGGGTCCACCTCGGCCAGGATCCGGTCGACGATGTGGTCGGGCGTGATGCCTTCGGCGGCCGCGGAGAAGTTGGTGAGGATGCGGTGGCGCAGGACCGGGTGCAGAACGGCGCGCACGTCCTCGACCGCGGCGTGGGTGCGGCCGGCTAGCGCCGCGTGGGCCTTGGCGCCGAGCACCAGGAACTGGCTCGCGCGCGGGCCGGCGCCCCAGGTGACCCACTCGCGCAGGAACGAGAGCGAAGCCTCCGAGCGCACGCGCGTGCCGCGCGTCAAGGCCAGCACGTAGTCGTAGACGTGGTCGGCGACCGGGATCGAGCGCACGACGCGCTGCATCTCCAGGAGCTCGCTCGCGCCGAGCACGCGGTCGGGCTCGCCGGGCTCGCTGCCGGTCGTGCGGCGCAGGATCTCGCGCTCCTCCTCGAGCGAGGGGTACTCGACCTGGATCATGAACATGAAGCGATCGAGCTGCGCCTCCGGCAGCGGGTAGGTGCCCTCCTGCTCGATCGGGTTCTGGGTGGCGAGCACGAAGAAGGGGTTGGGCAGCGGGTGGCGCCGGCCGCCGACGGTGACCTGGCCCTCCATCATCGACTCGAGCAGCGCCGCCTGGGTCTTGGGCGGGGTGCGGTTGATCTCGTCGGCCAGGACCACGTTCGCGAAGACCGGCCCGGGGGCGAAGCGAAAGACGCGCTCGTTCGTGCCCGCGTCGATGTGCAGGAGATCCGTCCCGGTGATGTCGCCCGGCATCAGGTCGGGGGTGAACTGGATCCGGTTGAAGGAGAGGTCGAGGGTGCGCGCCAAGCTCGAGATCAGGAGCGTCTTGGCCAGGCCCGGGACGCCCACCAGGAGGCAGTGGCCGCGGGTCAGGACCGCCAGGAGGAGCTGGTCGATCACCTGGTCCTGGCCGACGATCACGCGTCGGAGCTGCTCCTTCATCCGCGCGTGGGCATCGCGCAGCCGCTCTAACGAAGCTTCGGGCATCGGGCTCACCTGGGACGGACGGTCGGGTCGTGGAAGGGCCGCGGGTGGCGCAGCCATGGAAAAGGGGCCGCCGGCCCCCGCACGCTACCATCTATACGGCTGGCGGAGGGTCGCTCCTACACGAGTTTGACCGGCTCCGGGCCGGCGTCGCGAGCGAGAGCACGGCCGGCGGCCCCAGCCGCGCCGAATTCCATCACCAAGCTCGGCATCCGCCTCGCCGACGGCAGCCTGCCGGTGGCCGACCTGCGGCCGCCGGCAGACTGCTGATGGCGAGGCGGATGCCGAGCCGGGTTCGGTCTAGCCCCCGACCGGGTTCGCGTTCAGCTCGTCGAGGTGGGCCTTCAGGGTCGGAAGCGTCTTCTGCGCGAAGTCCTTCAGCTCCGGCTCCTTCAGATTCTCGCCGGCGTCCTCGAACAGATCGATCGCCTTCTCGTGGGCGTCCACCTGCATGCGATGGAACTCCTTGTCGAACGCCTCGCCTTGGAGGTTGCGCAAGTCGTCCATCATCCGCTGGTGCTCGCTGTCGAGCGTGGTCGGGACGCTGATGCCCTTGGCCATGGCGATCGCGCGCAGCTGGTCGTTCGCCTGCTGGTGGTCGCGGATCAGCATCTTGGCGGTGTCCTGGAGTGCGGGCGAGGTCGCGCGCTCGACGGCGAGCTGCGAGCTCTGCACCTCGAAGAGACCGCCGATACCCGCCTTGCGCACGAACTCGCGCGCCTCCTGGCTCACGGAAGCCTGCGCCGGCGGGATGGACGTGGCCGGCGTGGTCGTGACGGTGGCTTCATCGTCCTTGGCCGCCGAGGCGGGCACCGGCTTGCCCATCGGCTCGGGCTCGGTCCCGGTCACGGGCGGAGTGGTCGCGACCGCGGGCGGCGCGGTCTCGGGCGCGGGCATCGTGACGGTCTCGGTAGTCGTCGCATCGCTCTTGCCCGTTGCGTCGTACGCCGGAGTCGCCGTTTCGTAATCGGTCCCGGGCTCGTCCGCGCAGGCCGCGAACGCCAGCAGGGGCGCGATCCAAAGAAGGTGTCTCGCGATCATGTCCAATCCTTTCGTGGCTCCTGGCGGTAGCGCCGGCTGCGCGGCTGCGCACAACGCTGATCCGCAACGCCGGAGAATCGATACGGGCGGCCGCTAGTCGCATTTCAGGCCCGCAAGGGCCCGCCGGCCTGCTCACGCAGGGTGACGGTCCCTCCATGGGCGTGGGACCTACGGCTGCACGGGAAGCCGGAAGCCTACGCCGAGCCTGCCCGCAACCTGCGCGGATCGCGCTCGGTGGACGCCCATCCTGGTGGAGGTCCAAGGAGGGTTTCGAAGTGAGCTCCAATCGATTGGCGGCCTCGAGGACTGGGCAGCAGGCGGCCTGTTCGAGGACTTCTGATCGCGATCCTGGAACGGCGATCCCTCCGCCCACATCCGGATCGCCATCCGGCCCTACGGCACGGCCTTGAACAGCCACACCGCCTGCGGCCCGACGACCCAGATCCGATCGCCTCGAACGTGCACGGAACCGCCAGGTGTCGCAACCGCCTCGAGCGGCTCGTAGTCCAGCAAGTACAGATCGCGCACGCGGTCGAAGAGGTACACCCCTCGATCGCTTGCGACGCACACGCGACCGGGCGACACCGCGCCGGAGCCGGTGAAGACCTCGCGCGGCCCGATCCACGGGGCGTCGTAGCGCCGGCCGTTGGCGCCGTTCCAGGCCGACAAGGTGCGCTCGCGTCCCGAGCGGGACAGGACGAGCGCCTCGCCTCCGCCGCCGCCCACCAAGGCCTCCGCCTCGCCGATCGAGCGCGGCGGGTGCACGAACAGTCCCTGGCCCCCGAGATCCGGCTCCGCGCGCACCCAGTACAGGAAATCCGAGTCCGCGCTGGCCCACAGGATCGCGGGCGCTCCGTCGCGCGCTGAATCGACCGGCGGCTGCCACCCCGGCCACCCCGGCTGCTCGGCCGGGCGGCGGCGGTTCTTCAAGCTCCACGCGAGGCGCCCGTCGGCCGCGTCGACCAGCGCGCCGGCGCCGATCTGGGTCGACGCGAACACTCCGTCGCCGGCGCGCGCGAGCGGCTGGCTGGCGGAGGAGCCGGCGACGGCGGACGCGAATCGGCCCGAGCTGCGCGAGAGCTCCACGCCCTTCGCCAAGAGGCGGCGCCAGCGCGGCGCCCCGGTCGCGAGGTCGAAGGCCGCGAGCCAGCAGCGGACCTCGCCGCCGGCGGCGGTGCGGGGCTCGGGGAGGCTCGTCTGGCCGGCCGCCGGCGGCCCGTCGCGCACCTGCGCGATCGCGAGCGAGCCGACGATCAGCGGGCCGGGCTGGAACTCGCCGAGCGGCGCACCCTCGCCGGCATCCGCGGTCTCTCCGAGCTCGCCAAAGTGGATGGGCGCCAAGCGCAGATCCCCGTCCAACCGCTCCGTGCCGCGCACCGCCCACACCAAGCGCGGGACCGAGAGGCCGGGCGTGCTCGAGCTCGGCTCGAGCTTCGCGCAGACCAGCGCATTCGGCTCGCCCGGCGTGCTGCGCCCGACGACCAGGAGGATCGAGCGCCCGTCGCTGGCGGGGACCAAGGGCCACCCCGGCGGCTCGCGCGGTGGGCTCGGCTCCCCGATCCTCCATCCGGCTGGAGCGACCAGCCGGGCGGGCTCGAACACGAGCGACATGGCGCCGCGCTCGGGCTCGAGCACGTGCACGCGCGACGCGCTCTGCACCAGGGCACGCCCGTCCTCCAGGAAGCACAGGCCGTTCTGCACGCCGCGGTCGAGCAGCGGCCGGTAGATCGGCTTCCCGCGCAGGTCGCTCTCGAGCAGGTTCGAGCCGAGGGGCTCGAGGCGCGTCGCCGCGTCCCAGGCGCCGTCCTCGGGCGCCGGCTCGCTCGGACAGGTTCGCCGCCGGCTCGCGATCCCGCTCTCGAGCTCCGATCCGCCGAGCCCGGCGAGCTCGACGTGGCGCTGGCCGCGCGCCAGCCAGGTGCGGCAGGTCGCGTAGCGGCCTTCCTCCAGCGCGAGCTCGCCCAGCATCAGCGCGGCGAGCGCCGCGGCCTCCGTGGCGGGGTGCGCACGCTCGATCTTGGCGAGCGCCGCTGCATCCCGTCCGGCCGAGGCCAGCTCCTTGCGCGCGAGGCCTGCGAAGCGCTCGCTCCAGGCGCGGCGCGCGATCTCGGGCAGCGCGGTCAGCCGGCGCAGCACCGCCACCTCGACGCCTTCGATGCGCCGATCGGCGGTGCCGTCGGGGTCCGGCCAGGGCGAGGCCGCTGCGGCGCTCCGAGCCTGCGGCCGAGGCGGCACCGAGTCGCCCGCGGTGGACATCTCGAGCGCGGAGTGCCAGCTCTCGAGGGCGAGCGTGAGCTCGCGATCGCCTGAGCCCTCGAGGCTGCTCGCCCAGGCCTGATCGCCCTGGGCCAGCCGCTCCGCAGCCGCGGCGTTCACCGGCAGCCAGGAGTCGTTGTCGAGGGGGCCCTCGGCGCCGGGAAGAGCGGCGGGCTCCGCCTGGGCGCGCGCGGGGGACGCGGAGGCGAGAAGCAACGCGGCCGCCGCGCCGATCGCAAGCCTGGGCGCAAATCTGGGCGCAAACTTGGGCACGAGCTCGAGCACGACCTTGGGCGCGACGCCCGGCCCGCGCTTCACGGCTGGCGCAGCCGGCTGTGCGGCGCGCGCAGGAGGCGGCGCTCGCGCTCGATGTAGATCGGATCGCGCAAGGCCTGCAGCATGCGCTCGAGGCCGCGGCGGGTCTCGATCGCCTCGCCGTAGCGCGCGGAGAGCGAAGCCTCGGCCTGGCTCAGCCGCCGGCTCTCGCGCAGGCTCGGTCCGAGGCCGAGGATCGAGATCTGCGCGAGCAGCGCGAGCGGCGCCCACACCGGCGCCCAGTGCAGGACGAACGAGCTGCGCGCTCCGTCGGACCTGGCACCCGGCTCGGGTCGAGCCGGCACCGGCGCGGAGGTCGATTCGCGGGGTTCCATGTCAGGCGAAGAGCGAGGCCGCGTACTCGGCGGAGCCTGCGAGCTCCTCCTCGATGCGCAGGAGCCGGTTGTACTTGGCGACGCGCTCGGAGCGGCACGGCGCCCCGGTCTTGATCTGCCCCGCGCCGCTCGCCACCGCCAGGTCGGCGATGGTCGTGTCCTCGGTCTCGCCCGAGCGGTGGCTGATCACCCAGCGGTAGCCGTGGCGGCGCGCGAGATCGATCGTTTCGAGCGTCTCGCTCAGCGTGCCGATCTGGTTGACCTTGATGAGCACCGCGTTCGCGGCGCGCTGCTCGAAGCCCTGGCGCAGGCGGCGCACGTTGGTCACGAAGAGGTCGTCGCCGACGAGCTGCACGCGCGAGCCGAGGCGCTCGGTCAGCGCCCGCCAGCCCTCCCAGTCGTCCTCCGCGAGGCCGTCCTCGATGGAGAACACGGGGTAGCGCTCGACCCAGCCGGCGTAGATCTCGATCAGCTCGTCCGCGGTGCGCGCGCGGCCCTCGATCGTGTAGCGGCCGCCGGAGGCGATCTCGGTGGCGGCGGCGTCGATCGCGATGCGCACGTCGCGCCCGGCCTCAAAGCCGGCCTTGGCGACCGCCGCGAGGATCAGCTCGAGCGCCTCCTCATTCGAGCCCAGGTCCGGCGCGAAGCCACCCTCGTCGCCGACGTTCGTGTCGTAGCCCTTCGCGCGGCAGACCGAGCGCAAGGCGGCGTAGACCTCGGCGCCCATGCGCAGGCCCTCGGCGAAGCTCGGCGCGCCGAAGGGCATGACCATGAACTCCTGGAGGTCGACGTTGTTGTCGGCGTGCTTGCCGCCGTTGAGGATGTTCAGCATCGGCACCGGCAGGAGGTTTGCGCCGACGCCGCCCAGGTAGCGGTAGAGCGGGAGAGCGCACTCCTCGGCGGCCGCCTTCGCCACGGCGAGGGAGACGCCGAGGATCGCGTTCGCGCCGAGGCGCTCCTTGTTCGGCGTGCCGTCCAGCTCGACCATGCGCCGGTCGAGCGCGGCCTGCTCGAGCGCATCGAGGCCGAGGACGGCGCCGCCGAGCTCGCCGTTGACGTGCTCGACCGCGCGCAGCACGCCCTTGCCGCCGTAGCGCTCGCCGCCATCGCGCAGCTCGTGCGCCTCGTGCATCCCGGTGCTCGCCCCCGAGGGCACCGCCGCCCGGCCGGAGGCGCCGCTCTCGAGCAGCACGTCGACCTCCAGGGTCGGGTTCCCGCGGCTGTCGAGGATCTCGCGCCCGTGGACGCCCGCGATCTCGCTCATGGGCGAGATCCTAGCGCCCTCGACCGCCAGGCCAAGGACGGGCGGCCGGCGAAACGAGCGGCCGGCGAGCCCCTAGCGAACCGAGCCGTGTGGCTTGGGAGCGCCGCGAAGCGCCTGGCGGCGCTCGGTCGCTCGGATAGGATCCTTCCCGTTCCAGAGGGGAGTCCGGAGCGTTTCGCGCGCCGCTCCTCCGAGCCGTCGGGTCGGGGGAGAGGACCGCTGACCCGCGCTCCCGAATCCATCCCGGCACGGCCGTGCACCCATGCCCGATCGAGAGCCCATGAGCATCCCGAACTCTTCGACCCTGCGAGTGACGCCGCTGGGTAGCGGCCTCCAGGCCTTCTGCTTCGCCATCGGCGCCCTCGCTCTGCCCGCGATCGCACCCGCCCAGTGCCTGACCGAGCGGATCAGCGTGACGCCGGGCGGCAGCGTCCCCAACGGCGATTCACTGCGTCCCACGGTGTCCACGGACGGGCGCTACGTGGCCTTCGAGAGCAACGCCCCCGACATCGCGCCGGGGTACGCGGGGTGGAACGTCTTCGTCCGCGACCGCGCCGCCAGCGTGAACGTGGTGGTGAGCGTCGACTCGGGGGGCGCCCAGGCGAACGGCGACTCGAAGGTCGGCGCGATCTCCGCCGACGGGCGCTTCGTCGCCTTCCAGAGCGCCGCCTCCGACCTCGTCGGCGGCGACACGAATGGCGTCGTGGACATCTTCGTCCGCGACCTGCAGGCCGGCACGACCACGCGGGTGAGCCTCGACTCCTCCGGCGTCGAAGGGAACGGCGATTCCTTCATCCCGGCGATCACGCCCGATGGCCGCTTTATCGTCTTCCTCAGCTTGGCCGACAACCTCGTAGCGGGCGACGCGAACGGCAAGTCCGACGTCTTCGTGCACGACAGGCTCTCTGGCTCGACCGTCGTCGCGAGCGTGACTCCGGCCGGTGCGGTGGGGAACGGCAACTGCGGCGGGATCATCTACCTCCATCAGGGCCCATCGATCTCGGCCGACGGGCGGTTCGTGGCCTTCCAGAGCCTCGCGAGCGACCTGGTCGCGGGGGACACGAACGGAACCTTCGACGTGTTCGTGCGCGACCTGGTCTCCGGCACGACTCGTCTGGCCAGCGTCAGCTCGCTCGGCATCCAGGGCAACAGCGCCTCGGAGGATCCGGCGATCTCCGCGGACGGGCGGGTCGTCGCCTTCGAGAGCTTCTCCTGGAACCTCGTCCCCGGCGACACGAATGCGAGCTACGACGTGTTCGCCCACGACCTCCAGACCGGGGAGACCACCCGGTTGAGCCTGTCCTCGGCGGGCACGCAAGCGAACGAGGAATCCGGCCGGCCGACGATCTCGGCCGACGGGCGCTTCGTCGCCTTCGACAGCCGCGCCTCGAACCTCATCCCCGATGACTGGAACGGGAAAGACGACGTGTTCGTCCACGACCGCGCGAGCGGAGCCACCGCGCTGGCCAGTCTCAGCACGTCGGGGCTGCATGGAGAGAAGGCCTCCTGGTTCCCGTCCATCTCCGCCGGCGGCCGGTTCGTCGTATTCAACAGCTCCGCACGCTACCTGGTCATCCCCGATCCGATGGACTGGCAGGACGCCTTCCTGCGCGACCTGGGACCGTCCACCTTGACCACCTACTGCACGGCGAAGGTCAACTCCCAGGGCTGCCTCCCCGCGGTGAGCTTCTCCGGAACTCCATCCGCGAGCGCGCCGGTCGGCTTCGACGTGACGGCCGCGAACGTGATCAACGACAAATACGGCTTGCTCTTCTACGGCCTCGACTCGGCCACATCACCCTTCCAGGGCGGCGTGCTGTGCGTCCAGGCCCCGATCCACCGGACGGCGGTGCAGCACTCGGCCGGCATGCCTCCGCCGGACGACTGCTCCGGCCGCTTCGCGTTCGACTTCAACGCGTACGTCCAAT
>DATKBQ010000353.1:0-4254 GCA_035546375.1 Planctomycetota bacterium
CAGTCGACGCTGTCTGCGCTGTGGCTCCCCTTGCGCGATCGGGTGGGGGGCGGGAGGACGCGCGCCGCCTCGGAAGCCGACGAGCAGCGCCGCACGCTCCGGGCCTCGCGCGCGCTGGTCGTGGTGTTCGGGCTGCTACTGTGCGCGCTGGCGGTGCAGGCTGACGCCGTGCGCCGGCACTACGCCTCGATCCTCGACCTCGCCCTGGCGCTCGCCGGCTACACCCAGGGCGCGCTGCTCGCGGGCTTCCTGCTCGCGTTCTGGCGCGTGCGCGTCGACGCGAGCGGCTTCGCGTGGGCCGCGCCCGCCTCGGTGCTGGCGGTGTTCGCGGTCGCGCGGCCGGGCGAGACGGGGATCGTCCTCTGGGCCGCCGGGAGCATCTTTTCCGCATGGGTCCTCTTTCGCCTCGCGCCGGACGTTCGCCGGGCCGCATACCTCCGCGCGCACACCGCGTCGCAGACCGTGCTCCTCGCCGCAGCCTTGGCGGCGCTCTACTGGGCGAACGAGCGCGGGGTCGAGGTCTGGACCGGCGGCGAGCCGCTCGCCTTTCCGTGGTTCGTCCCGCTGGGGTCCCTGGTGGCGTTCGCGCTCTCGATCGCGCTCGCGCGACCGCGGGAGGCGGCGGAGTGAGCGCGCGGGCCTGGAGCGCCGCCGTCCTGCTCGCCGCGGCGTGCTCGCGCGCGCCCGAGGCGTCGCCACCGGCGCAGGGCGCGACAGCAGCCGCGGAAGGCAGCTCGCCGGCAAGGAGGAGCTGGCCCAGGAGCGGGGTGCGGGCGATCTGGGTCACCCGCTTCGACTACCGCAGACCCGAGGACGTGCGCCGGATCGTCGACGACTGCGCGGACGCGGGCTTCGACACGCTGATCTTCCAGGTGCGCGGCAACGCGACGGCGTTCTACCGCTCGTCCTTCGAGCCGCGCGCCGGCGAGCTGGAGGGGGCCGACCCCGAGTGGGACCCGCTGCAAGAGGCCTGCGAGCTGGCGCACGCGCGCGGCCTCGAGCTGCACGCCTGGGCGAACGTCGTCACGGCCTGGTGGGGCCTCGAGCCACCGCGCGACCCGGCGCAGGTCTGCAACGCGCGCCCCGAGTGGCTCTGGTACGACCAGCAGGGCCGCTTGCAGCCGCGCGTCGAGCGCTTCTACGTGAACCTGAACCCGTGCCTGCCGGAGGTCCGCACCTACCTCGCCGTCGTGCTGGGGGAGATCGCGGCGCGCTATCCGGTGGACGGACTGCACCTCGACTACCTGCGCTTCCCGAACGAGGCGCCCGTGATCCCGGCCGGCTCGGGCCTCGACTACCCGCGCGATGCGCGCACGCTCGAGCTCTACCGCGGGGCGAGCGGGAAGCACCCCGACGAGGACCCCGCCGCGTGGGACGCGTGGCGGACGGAGTGCGTCACCGAGCTCCTGCGCGAGATCCGGACGAGCGCCAAAGCGACGCGGCCAGGCCTGGTCCTGAGCGCCGCCGTCGGACCCTCCGCGGAGGCCGCGCGCGCGCACCACTTCCAGGACACGCGCGGCTGGCTCGCCGAGGGCCTGCTCGACGCGGCGTTCCCGATGAACTACGCGAGGACGCTCGCCGCCTTCGAGGAGCGCCTCGAGCCCTGGATCGCGCTGGCCGGTCCCTGGACGCTGGTCCCGGGCCTGCGGATCGACCTGGCCGCTCCCGAGGTGCACGAGGCGCAGCTCGAGAGCGCGCGCGCCGCGAGTGGCAACTTCTGCCTATTCGCCTATGCTGCGCTCTTCGACTCGACGAACGTACAGATCGCGAGCCAGGACGAAGCCGCGCGGCTCGAGCGCGCCGAGCGCCGCGCGCGCGCGCTACCCTTCCTGCGCGCGATCGCCCGCGAGGACCGCTGAACGGAGGAGATGCGATGAGAGGCTCGATCACCCTGGGCTGCGCCGCGCTGGCAACGCTCTTGGCCGGCTGCGCCCGAGACGCCGAGACCCAAGCCAAGGAGGGCGGCGCGGGCGCGGCGTCGACGGCACGGCCGGACGCGGAGGCGGCGACGAATCGGGAGCCTGGCGCGCCGCTGCGCTTCGAGGCGCCGCCGGAGTGGGTCAGCGAGGAGACCACGAGCGCGATGCGCAAGGCCCAGTACAGCCTGCCGCGCGCCGAGGGCGACGCCCAGGACGCGCAGCTCGTGGTCTACTTCTTCGGCGGCGGCGGAGGCGGCACGGTGGAGGCGAATTTGGACCGCTGGGTCTCGCAGTTCGAGCAGCCGGACGGGACGGGGTCGAAGGAGCGGCTCGAGGTGACGCATCGGGAGGTGGGCGGCATGGCGGTGACCGAGGCGTCAGTGACGGGCACGTATGTGGCGGAGACGGCGCCGGGCTCGGGGGTGCGGGTCAACGAGCCGGGATGGCGCATGCTCGCGGCGATCGTGGAGAGCGACCACGGGCCTTACTACGTGAAGCTCGTCGGGCCGGAGAAGACGGTGGAGCGGTGGGAGGACGCGTTCCGGGGGTACGTGTCGAGCGCGCGGTGAGGATGTCGCGTGTGCGGCGCGCTGCGCGGGCTCGTCGATAGCTCGCGTCAGGAATAAGAAGATCACGTAGGCCGTGCAGAGGCGCCCTTCGGGCGCCCCTGCACCGACCTAGGAATCAAAAACCGAGGAGCCGGCCCCGGGGCCGACCCCTCGCGGCTAGAGTCCCCAGGCAGGGGCTACAGGTTCCAGGAGGCGAAGAACTGCGAGGTCTTCGGCGGCGTCGCGGCCGGCTTCTCGGGCTGGCCGCCCGCGCGCCGAGCCAGGTCGGCCGGCGCCTTCGCCACCGCATCGGTCGCCTTCGCCGCGACGCCTCGCTCCGCGGGGCAGAGGATCACGCCGGACCTCGGGCTCGACCCCGCGACGTCGGCCGAGCGTGCGTAGCTCCCCGCCAGCTCGGGCTCGGCGCCGGCGAGATCGTGGCCGAACTCGCCCAGGATGCCGCCGACGACGATCACCGGCATCATCGGCAGGATGCCCTCGATGTAGAAGTCGCCCTCGAACACGCCGAGCCCGTGGCCGTTGTCCTTCCAGGTGCCGGCGACCGAGACCAGGGGACCGATCTGCGGGCCGTCGTCGATCTGGAGCAGATGGCCGTAGAACTGGCCGGCGTGGCCGCCGCGGTCGGCGCTCACCGTGGCGGAGATCCCGAGCACGATCGTGCCGTCGGCGCGGCGCAGGAGTCCCTGCATGAGGCCGTCCTGGTCCGCGGTCGGGGCGGTCCACTCGCCGGTGGCGACGCCGGGGCGCTCGGACCTCTGCGCGTGAGCGAGCGAGGCGAGCGGAGCGAGGAACGCGAGGGTGAGGAATGCGGAACGCACGGTACGATCTCCTGCTTCGTGGGGTTGGGGGTCGAGCCGCCATCGGGCGGCAACTACGAAAGCCGGAGAGAAGGGCGCAGGGGTCGCGCAGATCGCGGGCCACTTTTCAGTCCGCACGCAACGCCCCGGTGCGCAAGAGGGATGCGCGCTCCGAGAAAAATCCGTTGCGAAGAATCCGCTTCGGTCGGCCTCGCGCCGCCCCTAGGGGGGGGCTTCGCCCGAACGGTAGATCCCCCCTGGGGGCGCGCTCAGACGCGTACCGGCAGCCGCTCGAGCCCGTGCAGCGCGATGCCGGGCCTCCAAACGGGCTCGCCCGCGAGCGCGAGACGCGGCGCCCGGCGCAGGAGCGCCGAGAGTGCGATCCGCGCCTCGGCCCGCGCCAGCGCGGCGCCCAGGCAGAAGTGGATCCCCAGCCCGAACCCGAGGTGGCGCGCGCCGCAGCGCTCGACGTCGAGCCGGTCGGGTTCTGGGAACACCGCCGGATCGCGGTTGGCCGAGGCGAGGACAAGCGCGACGCTCTGGCCGCACTCGACGTCGCGATCGCCGAGCCTCAGGTCCTCGCCCGCGAAGCGGAAGGTGAGCTGGGCCGGCCCGTCGAAGCGCAGGATCTCCTCGACCGCGCCGGGCCACAGCTCGGGCCGCTCGCGGAGCTTGGCCAACTCCTCGGGATGCTCGAGCAGCGCCAGCACGCCGTTCCCGAGCAGGTTCACCGTCGTCTCGTGGCCCGCGAAGATCAAGAGCGTGCAGTTCGCGACCACCTCGTCCTCGTCCATCAAGCCGCGGCGGGAGAGCTCGACCAGCGCGCTGATGACGTCGGGGCCAGGCCGTCTGCGGCGCTCGTGCACGATCCGGCGCACGTACCCGTCCAGCTCGACGACGGTCCGCCCCGCGGCCTCCAGGCCGCCGTCGTCCTGGCGCAGGTCGATGGCTTCCACCAGCGTTCGCGAC
>DATKBQ010000354.1:0-11027 GCA_035546375.1 Planctomycetota bacterium
CTATCCCTCGACCGAGGGGATCAGCCAAGGCTTCCTACGCGAGCTGTGCCGCGCGGCGGCGCGCCGCTTCGCAGAGCGGCTGGTCGAGCCGCTGCCCGAGGCGGAGCTCGCTCGCCTCGGGCTGCCTCCGCTCCCGCGCGCCGTGCGCGAGCTGCACGAGCCCGCCGACCTCGCGCGCTTCGAGGTGGCCAGCCGCCGCGTCGCGCGCGAGCCGGTGCTGCGCCTGCAGGCGCGGCTGTGGGAGCGGCGCAAGGAGCGCGCGCAGGGCCGTGCGCTGCCCATTGCCATCGCCGAAGGGCTGCACCGCGAGCTCGTCGCGCGCCTGCCGTTCGCGCCGACGAAGGGGCAGCTCGCGGCCATGGCCGACCTGCGCGCCGACCTCGGGCGCAGCGTGCCGATGCGGCGACTCCTGCAGGGCGACGTCGGGTCCGGGAAGACCGCCGTCGGCCTGTACGCGTGCATGGCGGCCGCCGCCGTGGGCGGGCAGGCGGCCTTCATGGCGCCGACCGAGCTCCTGGCGGAGCAGCACGCCTACGGACAGCGCGAGGTGCTCGGCCGCGCGGGCCTGCGCGCGGCGCTCTTGAGCGGCTCGCTCGCGGCGAAGGAGCGCAAGGCGGTGCTCGCCGCCGCCGCGAGAGGCCAAGTCGACATCGTCTTCGGCACGCACGCGCTGTTCAGCGAGGACGTGCGCTTCGAGCGGCTGGCGCTGGCGGTGATCGACGAGCAGCAGCGCTTCGGCGTGGCGCAGCGCCAGCGCCTGCTCGACAAGGGCCGCGACGTGCACGCGCTCCTGATGACGGCGACGCCGATCCCGCGCAGCCTCGCGCTCACGGTCTACGGCGACCTCGACCTGACGCTGCTAGCCGAGAAGCCGCCGGGGCGCGGGCCGGTGCACACGCGCTGGCTGCGCGGGCCCGACACGCGCCGCGCGCTGGAGGTGATCGAGGCGCGGCTCGCGGCGGGGGAGCAGGCCTACTGGGTGGTGCCGAGGATCGAGGAGGAGGAGCCCGGCATGGCCGGCGCGGTGGCCGCCTTCGAGCGCCTGCGGACCCTCCCCGTCGCGCGCTTCGGGATCGAGCTGGTGCACGGCCGGATGCCGGCGGCGGAGCGCGCCGAGCGCCTGGAGCGCTTCCGCCGCGGCGAGGCGCGCCTCTTGGTCTCGACCACGGTGATCGAGGTCGGCGTCGACGTGCCACGCGCGAGCGTTCTCGCCGTGCAGTCGGCGGAGCGCCTCGGCCTCGCGCAGCTCCACCAGCTCCGAGGCCGGATCGGACGCAGCGAGCGCGAGTCCTGGTGCTTCCTGCTCGGCCGCGCGACCGCCGCCGAGCGCTTCCGCGTCCTCGAGGCCACGAACGACGGCTTCGAGATCGCCGAGCGCGACCTCGCCCTGCGCGGCATGGGCGACCTGGTCGGCTTGCGTCAGTCGGGCGAGAGCGGGCTTGGCGACCCGCGCCGCGACCTGGACCTCCTGCTCTTCGCCCGCGACCTCGTCGCCCGCGACGCCCTCCTGCGCGACCACTACCTGCGCGAGGCCACGGAAGAGACGATTTGACTCCGCGATGGTTCAACACGTTCCCTTACCCACCGCTTGCACGCGCCACGTGCAAGCGGTGGGTAAGGGAACGTGTTGAACCATCGCGGAGATGTATCATCGTCTTCCGCTTCTTCCGTGCCGGGCGAGGCGCGTGAAGGCGTGGACGTGCTGCTTGGCGAGGTCGGCGAACTCGAAGCCGTGGATGCAGGCGGCGAGGATCTCGAGGGAGTCGGCGATGCGCGGGCCGGGGCGGTTGAAGTAGGCGTTGCCGTCGGCGAGGAAGATTTCGCCCTCGAGCGCAGCGGGCCAGGGCATGCGCGCCACGAGGTCCTCGATGCGCGCGATCTCCATCCCGCTGCGCTCGAGCGTGAAGCCGCACGGCTTGAAGACCACCACGTCGGGCGCGAGGGCGGCCAGCTCGTCGTCGGTCAGCGTAGGCGCCGGCTCGCCGGCGCGCGCGGCGATCGGCTCGCCCCTCGCCAGCTCGACCAGCTCCGGCATCCAGGTCCCGCCGACCATCACCGGGTCGAGCCACTCGATCGTCAAGACCTTCGGCCGCACCGGCAGCCGGGCCGCGCGCTCAGCGACCGCCGCGACGCGCTGGCCGAGCGCGTCGAGCAGCTCCTGCCCGCGCTCCCTCGCGCCGAGGGCTTCCGCGACGCGAGCGATGTCCTCCCAGATGTCGCCAAGGCGAGTCGGCCGCAGGCTCACGATGCGGACGTCCGGCCGGCCCAGGGAGCGCACCGCCTGCTCCACCGCCTCGAGCGGCACGGCGCACACCTCGCACAGGTCCTGGGTCAGGATCAGGTCGGGATCCGCGCGGCGCAGGGCCTCGACGTCGACCTCGTAGATCGCGAGCGAGTCCCGGACGAGCTCGCGCACGTCGCGGTCGATCGCGGCGCTCGATTCTGGTGACCGCAGCCGGCTCGAGGTCAGGACCGGAAGGCCGACGACCTCCGGCGGGAAGTCGCACTCGTGGGACACGCCGACCAGCGCGTGCCGCTGGCCCAGCGCGCAGACGGTCTCCGTCGCCGCCGGCAGGAGGCTCGCCACGCGCAGCGACCTCGAGGGCACGTCCGCGTCCCGGACCATGGACGGATCGTAGAAAGAAACGCCCGAACCGGTCGCCAGCCGGGGGCGAGGATCAGGATCGCGACCGCGGCCTCGAGCGCTCGTAGCCACACGCTTGCGCGCCGTCAGGCGCTCGGGGAGGGCCCAGCGGCCGAATTGGCCGGGTCAAACCCTCGCGAGCCGTGCGCCGATCGCCCGCGAGTCCTGCAAGTGGAACTCGAACCCCTGGACCCTTCCCGTATCCTGTTGCCCCCCGCCCCGGTACTCCGGTGCGCAGCCCCCGCTCCCTCTCGACTCCCAGCGCACCCGCGGTCCCATGCAGCTCCGATCCAATACGACGATCCTCGCCCTGCTCGCGCTCGCTCCCCTGGCGCCGCTGGCCCAGGGGCAGCTCGTCCTGCCCGATCGCCCGCGCTCCGAGCCAACCGCCGAGCAGACCCCGCGCCCACAACGCAGGTCTCGGACCCCCGACCTCCCCAAGCTCCCGCGCGGCAACCTCGCCGAGACGATCACCGGCCTCTCGCCGGGTGGGACCGAAAAGCCCGAGAGCGGCATCGACCTGCCCGCCGGGCTCGCGCGATCCGCCCCGATCCCTTCGGCGCCGGCTCCTTCGCCTCCGGATGCGGTAGACCCCGCCGTCACGGCGCCGACATCGGCGCCCGGCGGCTCGAGCCCTGCCGCCGAGTTCGTCGTGGCCGAGCTGCGCCGGGTCCGCGACCCTGCCAGCCGGCTGGTGGCCCAGGGCGCCCAGAGCCTGCTCGCGATGGGCGAGCCGGGGCTCGCCGCCGCGCGCGGCGCGCTCGCCGAGCCCGCGGCACCGATGATCCTGCTCGGAGCGCGCGTCCTGCTCATGAGTGGGTCCGACGACGCGGAGCTGGTCCTGCGGCGGGTGCGCGGTCGCCTGCCCACCGCGGCTTGCGCCGCGCTCGTGGACACGATCGCGCACGTGGATCCGGTGCGTGGCTCGCCCAAGCTCATGGCGGAGCTGCTCGCCCACCCGCAGGCGGCCGTGCGCGCCGCTGCGTTCCGGAACCTCGACTCCCAGCGCTCCGCCGAGTTGGTCGAGTCCCTGCGCCTGCCGCTCGTCTCGGAGCTGACCGACGCCCGGCTGCGCGCCGTGCAGCTCCTCGCAGGGCTGCGCGATCCGGCGGCGGTCGATCTCCTGCTCGAGCACCTCGCCGACCGCTCGGCGCAGGTCGCCGCCCGCGCCACGTCGGCCCTCGCCGACAGCGACGACGAGCGCGTCGTGCCGGCGCTGCTCGAGCGCGCCTTCAGCTTGCAGTGGGTGCTGCGCGAGGGGGCCTTCGCGCTGCTCGCGCTGATCGAGCGCGAGGACCGGCGTCTCGAGCCGATCCTCAACGAGGGCCACGCGGAGCGCCTGCTCCAGGGCCTGGCCTCGTCGAACCCGTTCGTCGCCGGCACTTGCGCCGCCGCGCTCGCCGGCATCGGCTTCCGCAGCTCGTCGCCCGACGATACGGCTTGGCTCGACCGCGAGGTCCCGCACCGCCTGGTGCGGACGGTTTCCGGCGAGGACTTCTCGAACGACCACAGCGCGCTGCAAGGGGTCGCCATCCGCCGCCTCGCGCTGCTCACGGGCCAGACGATCGGCGGCTCGGGCCCGCGTTGGATCGATTGGTGGACCGGCGCCGCGCCGGGTTTCCGCTCGCGCCGCGCCGTGATCCCCGCGCGGACCGAGGACGCGGGCAAGCTGCGAGTGAGCGTGACCGCGAGCTTGGGGGGCGCCGAAGCCTTCGAGCTGGTCGGGCCGGAGCTCGCCGACGCCTCGCAGCCTCCGCCCGCCACCGGCGTCGAGCGGCTCTACCTGTCGGCGAGCCAAGCCGCGGACTTGTTCGAGGTCCTGCGCCGCGAGGACGTCTTCGGCGGCGACCGCCTGCCGGGCGCGCGCGGCGGCGATGTCGGAGCGGGCCGCTCGATCGAGGTCTCCATCGGGGCGCACGTGAAGGGCTTCCGCTTCGCCGGGGCGCTCGCCGAGGACTGGTTCGAGCGCGTGGCCGTGGCGGCCTTCGCGCTGCGCGAGCGCAACCGCTGGCAGCGCTACCCCGATCCCGGGCGGCATCCGACGCAGCTCGACCTGTGGCGCTCCGAGGCGTCGTGGTGGGACTCGCCCGCCAACGAGAGCGAGCGCGAGATGCGCATGAAGGAGTCGGTCCTGCGCTGGCTGCGCGGCTGTCCGGCAGCAGAGCGCGACCCGGCGGTGGCGGAGCTGGCGCGCCTCGCGCGCGAGCACGGGGCGCTGGAGATCGGCGACTTCCCGCGGCTCTTGGACCTGATCGCCCAGGAGCGCTTCCTGGGGCCGCGCGCGCGGGCGCTGGTGCAGATCGCGCGGATCTGCGCGGGGTCGGGCGGGCCGGAGGTCCGACCGGAGCTGTTGGGCCGGCTCACGGTCGCGATGGCCTCGACGTTCGGCGGCCAGGCGGCGCCCGAGATCGGCCAGGTGCTGCACGAGGCCGGGCCCGAGGCCGCTCGCGCGGCCGCGGCGGCCGAGGAGCCGCTCCTGCGCGCGGTCGCGGCGGCGATGCTCGCCAAAGGGCTCAGCGAACCGAATGAAAACGGCGCCCCGAGCGATAGCGATGGAGCGGGGGGCGAAGGCGGCGCCCCGAGCGATCGCGACGGAGCGGAGGGCGAGGTCGCCGCGGAGCGGGCGAGCGAAGACCTCGCGCTCCTGATGAGGCTCCTGCGCGACAAGGATCCCGAAGTGGAGAAGGCGGCGGTGCTGGCCCTCGGAGAGAACAAGATCGAGGCGGCGCGCACCGAGCTGCTCGTGCGCGCGCGCATCGCCTCGGCGGAAGTGCGCGCGGCGGCGCTGCTCGCGATCGGCAAGCTGGGCGGTGAGGGCGTCTTCGACGCGCTGCTCACAGGTCTCGTGCAGCGCGACCAGCCCAAGGTGGTCGAGGCGGCGGCGCGCGGGCTCGCGTTCCTGCGCGATCCGTCGACGGCGCCGCTGTTGATCTCGCTGATCGCCAAGGGCGGCGCCGACCCGGCCGGCGGGCCCGCGCGCGAGGGGCTCCTGGTCCTGGGCGACGCCGCGTGGCCGGACCTCCTGCGCGTCGTGCACTCGCCGGCGCACCGCGCGCGGCGCGAGGCGATGTTGATCCTCTCGCGCCAGGGCGTGCCGCAAGTGGCGTCGCCGATGATCAGCCTGTTCACGGAGAACCCCTCGGACGCGGCGCTCGCCTCGGAGCTGTGCGTCCTGACCTGCACCGACCTGCGCGGCGCGCCGGACCCGGCGGCGGCGTGGTGGTCGTGGTGGGAGGGCGTCGTGCACGACGACTCGCTCGCCTGGCGGCGCGCGGCGCTGGAGCGTGCGGGCGCGAAGGCGCCGCCACCCGAGGCGCTCGCCGGCGAGGGAACGCGCGAGGGCGCGCTGTTCCTGATCGAGGTGATGGGGCGCGGCGAGCCGCACCTGGTGGAGCGGGCGCGGCGCGAGCTGTCGCGCCTGCTCGGGGCCGAGGTCGGGCCGCCGCCGGCGCCCGGCGCCGAGCGCACGGCGTGGCTCGGCGGCCTGCGCAAGAAGGTCGACGAGCGCTGGAAGTAGACCCCTGGCTCGCGGGAGGCGGCAGCGCGGGGGACGGCCGGACCGCCGCGAGGTCCGGCGGGCGCTGGTGTGGGTCGTCACCGCGTTCGTCCTGGTGCTCTTCGCGACGCTGACCTGGGAGCCGCTGAAGGACGAGGTGCGCCACCGCTCGGGCTTCCACCGGGTCGAGAGCCACGCCGACGCGATCCGCTTCGCGGCGCGCGAGTCGGGACAGGACGCGAATCTCCTGGCGGCGATCATGCTCGCCGAGAGCGGCGGCCGCGTGGACGCGGTCTCGCCGGTCGGCGCGCTCGGCCTCTACCAGCTCATGCTGCCGACGGCGGTGGAGCGCGCGCGTGTACTCGGCCTCGCGGAGCCGACGCGCGACGACCTGCTCTCGAACCCGCTCCTGAACGCGCGCTTGGCGGCGAATTACTTGAAGTGGCTGTCGCGCCGCTATGGCGGCGACCTTGAGGCCATCCTCGTCGCCTACAACGCCGGCCCGGGTCGCTTGAAGCAGTGGATGGAGCCCGACGGGAGCTTCGCGGCGTGGAGCGAGCGCCGCCGCAAGGAAGGCGGCTCCGCCGTCCTGGCCTACGCCGCCCGGGTCCTCGCCTGGCGCGACGAGTTCGCCGAGCGCGGCGTGATCGCGCCGCCGGTCGACTTCCCGCCGCTGCCGGCGGAGCCGGCCGTGATCGTGGAACACTCGCTCTACGGCCCTCCGGAACCACCAGCGCGGGGGGACTGATTGCAACGCTGGCCGCACCCGCCGATACCCTGAGGTGATCAGGGTCACACCTTCGGCCCTGTTCGGGAGCATCCCATGAGCACGGCCTCCATCTTCGTCAGCAGCGTGCAGAAGGAGCTTGCCGAGGAGCGGCGCGCCGTCAAGGCGTTCATCGAGGGCGACGCGCTCTTGCGCCGCTTCTTCACCGTGTTCCTCTTCGAAGACCTTCCTGCCGCCGACAGGCGAGCCGACGCCGTGTACCTCGACGAGGTGGATCGCTGCGAGCTCTACGTCGGCCTCTTCGGCAACGGGTACGGCTTCGAGGACTCGCAGGGCATCTCGCCCACCGAACGGGAGTTCGACCGCGCCACCGAGCAAGGAAAGCCACGGCTGATCTTCGTCAAGGGCGTCGACGACCGCGTACGGCACCCGATGATGGCGGCGCTCGTCCGCAAGGCCGGTGGACAGTTGATCCGCCGGCGATTCACCGCTGTTCCGGAGCTGACCGCGGCGCTCTACGCGAGTCTCGTCGAGCACCTCGGACGCACGGGGCGGTTGCGGACCAAGCCTTTCGACGCGGCCGCCTGTCCGGACGCGACGCTCGAGGATCTCTCCGCCGAGAAGCTCGACTGGTTCCTTGCCCGCGCGCAGGAACAGCGCGGCTATCCCCGTCCGCCGGGCACCGGCATGGGGGCGGCGCTAGCCCACCTCAATCTGCTCGACGGTAGGAGCCCGAGCCATGCCGCCGTGCTCCTCTTCGGTCGTCATCCGCAGCGATTCTTGCTCAGCTCCGAGGTCAAGTGCCTGCACTTTCACGGCACCGAGGTGCGCAAACCGATTCCCTCCTACCAGACCTACAAGGGCACCGTGTTCGAGCTCGTGGACCAAGCCGTGGACTTCGTCATGTCCAAGATCGCGCGCCGGGTCGGGACGCGAGCCGCCGGACCTGCGGCCCCCGTGGACTACGAGCTACCGCGCGAAGTCGTTGCCGAGGCCATCGTCAACTCCGTGGCGCACCGGGACTACGCGAGCAACGCCAGCGTGCAAGTCATGCTGTTCGCGGACCGGCTGGAGGTGTGGAACCCGGGCGAGCTGCCTCCGCCCCTCACCCTGGAGCGTCTCCGCCGACCTCACCCGTCCATCCCGCAGAACCCTCTGATCGCCGAGCCGCTCTTCCTGGCACGCTACATCGAGAAGGCCGGGACCGGGATACTGACATGATCGCGCGACTGCGCGAGGCGGGATTGCCCGAGCCCGAGTTCCGGCAGGATGGAGGCACGTTCGTGCAAGCCCTTAGGAGGCCGGAATTTACGAGCGCCGGGGTAGCCGGTCCCGAAGTCACCCCGGAAGTCACCCCGGAAGTCACCCCGGAAGTCCGGCTGGCTCGGGCCCTGGTGGGTGAGATGACGCGCCAGCAGCTTCAGGAAGCGCTCGGACTGAAAGACGACGATCACTTCCGCAAGGCCTTCCTCCAGCCGGCTCTGGAGGCGGGCCTCGTCGAGATGACGATTCCAGACAAGCCTCGAAGCAGCAAGCAAAGGTACCGCCTGACTGCCCTGGGAGCGTCGAAGGCGGGAAGCCGAGGATAAGTGACGCCGGCAAGGACCCCTTCGGCCACTCAGCGGTAGCCGCCTCCCGCGAGGCGTGGTTCACTCACCCTTCGCCGCCCCAACGGAAACCATCGATCCGACGTAATCGCCAGCATGCCCACCGTCCAGAAACCCCTCGCCACCGCCGACATCGAGGCCGCCAGCCGCTGGGTCGGGGAGCTCGACGCAGCGCTCCACGAGGTCATCATCGGCCAAGGGGACCTGATCGAAGGCCTCCTGCTCGCCCTCCTGACCGGCGGCCACGTCCTCCTGGAGGGCGTCCCCGGCCTCGCCAAGTCCCTGGCCGTCTCGAGCCTCGCCGGCGCCGTCCACGGCAGCTTCGCCCGGATCCAGTTCACGCCCGACCTCCTGCCCTCGGACCTGATCGGGACCGAGATCTACAACGCGCGCGAGGGCACCTTCGCCGTGCGCAAGGGCCCGCTCTTCGCGAACTTCATCCTCGCCGACGAGGTCAACCGCGCGCCGGCCAAGGTCCAGTCCGCGCTCCTGGAGGCGATGCAGGAGCACCAGGTCTCGATCGGCGGGGCCACCTTCCCGCTCCCCGAGCCGTTCTTGGTCCTCGCCACCCAGAACCCGCTCGAGCAGGAGGGGACCTACCCCTTGCCCGAGGCCCAGGTCGACCGCTTCGCGCTCAAGATCCTCGTGCGTTACCCCAGCCGCGAGGAGGAGCTGCGCGTCCTCCAGCGCATGGCGCATACCCAGGACATCCCCCACGTGCGGCGCGTGGTCGAGCTGCAGGACGTGATGCGCGCGCGCGCCCTGGTCGACCGCGTCGCGATCGACCCGCGGCTCGAGCAGTACATCGTCGACCTCGTCTTCGCCACGCGCGAGCCCCAGGCGGCAGGCCTGAAGGAGCTCGTCGGCCGCATCCACTACGGTGCCTCGCCGCGCGCGACGATCTGGCTCGCACTCGCCGCCCGCGCGCGCGCCTTTCTGGGCTCGCGCGCCTTCGTCACGCCCGGCGACATCAAGCACGTCGCCCCGGAGGTCCTGCGCCACCGCGTCGTGCCCACCTACGAGGCCGACGCGGAAGGCCTCTCCGCCGACAAGCTGATCGCGCGCGTCCTGGAGACGGTCCCGGTCCCGTGACGCTGCCCCCGGACCTGATGGCGCGCGTGCGCCAGATCCAGATCCGCACGCGCCGCCTGGTGAACGACCTGCTCTCGGGCGCCTACCGCAGCACCTTCCGCGGCTCCGGCGTCGAGTTCGAGGAGGTGCGGCCCTACCAGCCGGGCGACGACGTGCGCTCGATCGACTGGCACCGCACCGCGCGCGGCGGCGAGGCCTTCATCAAGACCTACGTCGAGGAGCGCGAGCTGACGCTGCAGTTGCTCGTCGACACCAGCCGCTCGATGGACTTCGGAAGCCAGGAATTGACCAAGCGCGAGAGCGCCGCCCAGCTCTGCGCGCTGCTCGCCTACGTTGCGCTCCGCCAGCAGGATCGCGTCGGGCTTTCGCTCTTCGGCGCCGAGCCGGGGCTGCACCTGCCGCCGCGCAAGGGCGCCGGGTCGGTGTCGCGCGTCGTGCGGGAGGTCATCGCCGCCGAGCCCACCGGCGGCGGCACCGATTACCACGCGGTGCTCGAGCGCGAGCTGATGACGCTGCGGCGCCGCTCGCTGCTCTTCTTGGTCAGCGACTTCATCGGCGCCGGCGACGGGCCCTGGGCCGACGTCCTGACGAGCCTCACGCGGCGCCACGAGGTGATCGCCGTGCGCGTGAGCGATCCGCTCGAGGAGGAGCTGCCCTCCGCGGGCCGCATCGTGCTCGAGGAGCTGGAGGGCGGCCGAGCGCTCGAGCTGGACACGCGCTCGCGCAAGGTGCGCGAGGCCTGGAGCGAGGCCGCGCGGCGCCGGCACGCCGAGCTGACGGCGGTGCTCTCCCGCGCGCGGGTGGACCTGATCGAGCTCTCGACCACCGGCAACGTCGCCGATCCCTTGGTGCGCTTCTTCAAGCAGCGCCGCAGGCGCCTGGGGGCGGCGACGTGATCGGGATGCTGCTCAGCGCCGCGCTCGCGCTCGGTCTCGGCCAGGAGGCCGGCGCGCGACTCACCGTGCAGCCGAGCTCGGTCGAGGTCGGCGAGGAGCTCACGATCGCGTTCGAGGTCGAGCACGCCGAGGGCGAGCGCGCGGCGCTCGAAGAAGGTGCGCTCGCGCTCGACGAGTCCTGGGTCGTCTTCGCGAGCGAGGCGCCGCTGGCGCTATCGCTTCCCGGCCAGCCCGGGTGGGCGCGCACCCGCGCTTCCTGGACCGTCGCCTCGCTCGAGCCGGGCGAGCGCGAGATCGCTGGGGTGCGCTACCGCCTCGGCGGGGAAGAGCACGTTTCGCCGGCGACGCAGGTCTCGGTGACGAGCCTGCTCGGCGAAGGCGAGGCGCAGGCGCGGCCGCCGAAGGGCTTCCGCCCGCTCGAGGGCGAAGCGCGCGCGCGGTTCCTCTGGATCCCGTGGGCGTGCGCCGCGATCGTGCTGGCCGCGGCCGCCGCGCTCGCGGTCCGCGCGCGCCGCCGCAGGGCGCGACTCGTCGCAGCGCCGCCCGGGCCGCTCGAGCGCTTGGC
>DATKBQ010000355.1:0-2273 GCA_035546375.1 Planctomycetota bacterium
GAGCGGATCGGTGTCGAGCGCCAGCAGGAAGAGGGTCGCCGCGACGAGCGTCGCGACAACGAGGACCGCCGCGGCCAGGAAGACCGCCGTGAGGAGCAGCGCCAGGGCAACGCGCCCGCCGCGCCGGTCGCGCTGTTCCAGCAGGTGATCCGCGCTGTCGCCCCCTCGGACGGCGACGCCCGGCGGGGCGAGGACTCGCGCGTGGACGATCTCAAGAAGCAGGAAGAGGAAGCGCGCAAGGCCGCGGAGAAGGTCGCGGACGAGCGGCGCCGCGCCGAGCGGCACCTGCGCGAAGACTCGATCAAAGCCGAAGAGCAGAAACGCAAGGAAGCCGACAAGCGTGCCGAGGAGCTGCGCAAGGCCGAAGAGAAGGCGAAGGAACAGGCCGCCAAGCAGCTGGAAGAGCTGCGCAAGATCGAGGAGAAGGCCCGCGAGCAGGGCGCGAAGCTCGAGTCCGAGCAGCGCCAGCAGGCCGCGAAGCTGCTGGAAGAGTTCCGCAAGGCCCAGGAGAAGTCCCGCGAGCAGGCCGCGAAGCAGCTCGAGGAGCAGCGCAAGGCAGAAGAGAAGGCGCGCGAGGACGCGGAGCGCAGGCTGCGCGAGCTTCGCCGCGAGGAAGAGCAGGCGCGCGAGCGTGAGCGCGAGCGCCAGCGCGAGCGTGAGCGCGAGGAAGAGGCTCGCCGGAACCGCGGTGGCTTCGTCCCGAACGTCGAGCTCAGGCCCGCGCCCGGGATCGGCACCCGTTCGATCGACGAAGAGCAGGAGCGGGGCGAGCCGCCCCGCGAGAAGCAGCAGGACAAGCAGGAGAAGGCCGCCGAGCGCGAGAAGCGCGACTCCTAGTCTCGGCCCGGCGGGACGAGAAACCCAAGCGGCGGCGGACGCGGGCCTGACACGCCCGGGCGGCCGAGCGGGCCGACTCCAGGCCAGATCATCTAGAATGTGGTCAGCGACGCGAGTCGCCTTACGGCGGCGTTAGCCTAGTGGTAAGGCCCTGGATTGTGGATCCAGTTAGAGGGGTTCAATTCCCCTACGCCGCCCCGCGCGAGCCGCCCGACGGGACGGCCCCATCACTTCTCGGTAGAGCGATCCGCCTTCTATCCACCGACCCTCTGCTAGCGTGCCCGCCGTGGGCCGGGAAGACGGACGCGCGCGTCCGCCCGGCAACGAGCACGACCGCATGCAGCGCGAGGCGGAGCAGCGCGCCGGTCAGACCGAAGGTGGGCTGACCCGCGAGGACCTCGGCCGCATCGCGCGCGACGAGTGGGAAGCCGACCGGGCTGCGGCCGACGAGCGGGAGCGACGCTCCGACGCGCATCGCCGCGAGCAGCAGCGCCTAGACGAGCAGCAGCCCGGCGAGTCGATCATGGACGAGGTCGATCCGGACAACACCGCGGCGATGAGGTCCGCGGGCCTGGGCCCGGACGAGCCGCCGCAGCTCACCGGCGGCATGCTCGATGCGCTCAAGCGTCCGGAGAACCTGATCCGCCTGGCCGGCATGGGACTCGGGCTCATCGGCATCCTCTTGCTCCTGTACGGCCTCCGCGCCGAGGCCCAGGTCGCCCCGGGCGGGGCTCCCGCTGCGGCGACGGCGACGGCCACGGCGAGCGCGGCAGGGACGCCGGTGACGCAGGCTTCACCGCCCGTGACCGGGACCGGTACCGCGAACGCGTCGTTCACGAAGGTGAGCGGGCCTTGCAACCTCGCCGTGCGCTTCAGCGACCGCTACCAGTTCGCGGCCGTGAACGGCGACCTCACCCTTACCCAGCTCTCGAACGGTCACGCATCGCGCGGCACGATCGCGCCGAGCGGCGAGTTCACGACCATGGCCGAGGGCCAGGGGTACCGCGGCCGGATCACCGGGACGACCGCCACCGGGCAGCACACCTACACCGGGCAGGGCTGCAACGAGATCTACGACTTCACGATGAACTTCCCGACGGCGTTCCTCGGCGGTCCGGCGTCCGCAGGGGCGCAGAACCGTCCTCCGGAGGCCGGCCCGATCCGCGCGGTCCAGACCGGGACGACCACGAGCTACACGGTCCAGAACGTGAGCGATCCGGATGGCGACCTGCTCAACTACGCCTGGTCCAGCACCACCAACCCGTGTGGGACCTACAGCGGCGCGATTACGCCGACGTTCAGCTGGGACCATCCACACCCGCCGTGCCCGTCCGAGCCTTCACACCCGGGCGTGATCACCGTGGTGATCGACGACGGGGGGTTCGCGATCACGCGCACTTACACGCGCGGCTCGACCCCCGGCACCGGCGGCGTGC
>DATKBQ010000356.1:0-6106 GCA_035546375.1 Planctomycetota bacterium
GTGGGTTCGATTCCCATCGCCCGCTCCACCCGCGCCGCGCCGCCCCCGTCGCTCCGTGTCCCGCGCCGCGGCCCTCCGCGGCGCACCCCCCGGCACGCGTCGCTGCTGTAGCTCAGTGGTAGAGCACTTCCTTGGTAAGGAAGAGGTCATGGGTTCAAGCCCCATCAGCAGCTCCATCCAACCCTCCACCCACCCTCACACGACCGCCGCGGCCCGGCCGCGAAACCTCACCGAAACCCTCCACCCCGAGGCCCAGAACCAGAGCCATGGCTAAGGAAGTCTTCCAGCGCACGAAGCCGCACGTCAACGTCGGCACCATCGGTCACATCGACCACGGCAAGAGCACGCTCACCGCGGCGCTCGCCGCCCGCTCGGCGCACAAGCACGGGACCAAGGTCAAGTCCTACGCGGAGATCACCAAGGGCGGGACCGTGCGCTCGGCGGACAAGACCGTGACCATCGCCGCCTCGCACACCGAGTACGAGTCCGACAAGCGCCACTACGCGCACGTCGACTGCCCCGGCCACGCCGACTTCATCAAGAACATGATCACCGGCGCGGCCCAGATGGATGGCGCGATCCTGGTCGTGTCGGCGGCCGACGGCCCGATGCCCCAGACGCGCGAGCACGTGCTGCTCGCCCGCCAGGTGGGCGTGCCCTACGTGCTGGTCTTCCTGAACAAGATCGACCTGATCGACGACCCCGAGCTGATCGAGCTGGTCGAGCTGGAGATCCGCGAGCTGCTCAACAAGTACGACTTCCCCGGCGACGACACGCCGATCGTGCGCGGCAACGCCAAGGCGGCGATGGAGGGGGGCGGCGGCGACGACGCGGCGAACGCCTGCATCGACGAGCTGATGAACGCCCTCGACGCCTACATCCCCACGCCCGAGCGGGCCATCGACAAGCCGTTCCTGATGTGCATCGAGGACGTCTTCTCGATCATGGGCCGCGGCACCGTGGGCACCGGCCGGATCGAGCGCGGCAAGATCAAGGTCGGCGAGTCGGTGGAGATCGTCGGGCTGCGCCCGGACGTGCGCAAGACGACCGTCACCGGCGTCGAGATGTTCCAGAAGACCCTCGAGTCGGGCGAGGCCGGCGACAACGTCGGCGTGCTCGTGCGCGGGGTCGAGAAGAAGGACCTGGAGCGCGGGATGGTGCTGTCCCAGCCGGGCACGATCACCCCGCACACCAAGTTCGAGGCCGAGGTCTACGTGCTCTCGAAGGAGGAGGGCGGCCGCCACACGCCGTTCTTCACCGGCTACCGGCCGCAGTTCTACTTCCGCACCACGGACGTCACCGGCACGGCCGAGCTGCTCGAGGGGGCCGAGATGTGCATGCCCGGCGACAACGTGAAGATCAAGGTCGAGCTCATGACCCCGATCGCCATGGACGAGCAGCTGCGCTTCGCGATCCGCGAGGGCGGCCGCACCGTGGGCGCCGGAGTGGTCACCAAAATACTGGAGTAGAGCGAGCCCCGAGTCCGCGCAGGAGCGCCGCCGCCCCCGCGGCGGCCCGGCCCGTGCGCCGAGCGACGAGACGGAAAGAGCCCGATGAAGACCAAAGAGCGCTTCGTGTTCCTCGAGTGCACGACCTGCCGCAACCGCAACTACACCACGTTCAAGCGCCAGAAGGCCGGCTACAAGCTCGAGAAGAAGAAGTACTGCCCCTTCTGCCGCAAGCACACCTCGCACAAGGAGCACAAGCTCTGAGCGCGGCGCTCCCCGGCACACGGAACGAGATCCGGAGTCGAACCAGCATGGCAGCCTACAGGAAGGACCAGGGACGGATGGCCCGCATGGCCGTCTTCTGGTCGGCGGCCATCCTGATCTTCTACGGCTGCACGTCGCTGCACCAGGAGCTCAAGGCGCGCGTCCCGGCCCTGGCGCGGCCGATCTTCCCGGAGATGCCTTCGATCGCGGTCCTGGCCATCGACCTCAACGGCGCCTTCCTGATCTCGCTCGTCATCTTCGCGGGCGCGATCGTCCTGCTCCGGCGCTGGGTCGAGAAGCCGAAGAACGCCGACCTCCTGATCGAGACCGAGCAGGAGCTGCGCAAGGTCACCTGGCCGACGCTGCCCGAGGTGGTCAACTCCTCGGTGGTCGTGATCATCTGCGTGCTGTTCCTGATGGCCTTCCTGGCGGGCGCGGACTGGTTCCTCGCCCAGCTCACCCGTTACGTGCTGTTCGGCTAGGGGGCGCTCGTGCACAAGTGGTACTTCGTCCGCTGCCAGTCGGGCACCGAGGACAGCGTGCGGCGCCAGCTCGAGATGCGCATCAAGATGGCCGGGCTGTCGGACATCGTGCCCCAGGTCCTGGTGCCCTTCGAGCGCGTCACCGACCTGAAGGGCGGCAAGAAGCGCATCGTCAACAAGAAGCTCTACCCGGGCTACCTGATGGTGCAGGCGGACATCGACGACGCGCAGGACATGCGCGCCACCCAGGCCCAGGCGGTGGTGCGCGAGACGCCGCGCGTCGGCGACTTCCTCGGCGCGCCGGGCGAGCCCGTCCCGCTGTCGGAGGGCGAGGTCTCGTCGATCCTGGTGCGCATGTCCGACAGCGAGACCACGCTGTCGGTCAACATCGGCCTGCAGAAGGGCGACATGGTCAAGATCAAGTCGGGACCCTTCGACGGCTTCGACGGGACGGTCGACGAGGTGCTCGCCGACAAGGGCACGGTCCGCGTGATCGTGACGATCTTCGGCCGGCCCACCCCGGTCGACCTCAAGTACTGGGAGGTCGAGCCCGTTTAGCGCGCGCCCGCCACGGCTCCATAGGAACGAACATGGCCAAGGAAGTCACCGCCAAGATCAAGCTGCAGTGCCCCGCCGGACAGGCGACGCCGGCGCCGCCCGTCGGCCCCGCGCTCGGCTCCCACGGCGTCAACATCGGGCTGTTCGTCAAGGAGTTCAACGAGCGCACGCGCGAGCGGATGGGCCTGATCATCCCGGTCGAGATCACGGTCTACAAGGACCGCAGCTTCGACTTCGTGCTTAAGTCGCCGCCCGCCGCCGTGCTGCTCAAGAAACTGGCCGGCATCGAGAAGGGCGCCGCAACGGTCGGCCACGAGGCGTCGGTCGGCAAGGTGACGCGCGCGCAGGTCGAGGAGATCGCCAGGACCAAGATGAAGGACCTGAACGCGCGCGGGCTCGAGGAGGCCTGCCGCATCATCGAGGGCACCGCGCGCTCGTGCGGGATCCAGGTCGAGGCCTGAGGCGCCCGAGCGGAGCGAGGGATACCAGCGCACATGGTCAAGCACAGCAAACGCTACCGCACCGCCGCGGCGCGGGTGGACCGCACGCGGCTCTACGAGCCGGGCGAGGCGCTGGCCCTCCTGCAGGGCCTGCCCGGCGCCAAGTTCGACGAGACGGTCGAGGTCGCCGTCAACCTGGGCATCGACCCGAAGAAGTCCGACCAGCTCGTGCGCGGCGCGGTGTCCCTGCCCATGGGGCTGGGCAAGACCGTGCGCGTGATCGTCTTCGCCGAGGGCGAGCGCGCCGAGGCGGCGCGCCAGGCCGGCGCCGACGAGGTGGGCGCCGCGGAGCTCGCCGAGCGCATCGCCGGCGGCTGGATGGACTTCGACATCGTGATCGCCAGCCCCGACATGATGAAGCACGTCGGCAAGCTCGGTAAGGTGCTCGGCCCGCAGGGCAAGATGCCGAGCCCGAAGTCGGGCACGGTGACCCCCGACGTGGCCCAGGCGGTGCGCGAGTTCAAGGCGGGCAAGGTGGAGTTCCGCACCGACGCGGGGGGCAACGTGCACGCCCCGGTCGGCAAGCGCTCGTTCAAGACCGAGGACCTCGAGGTGAACCTGCGCGCGTTCCTGGACCACCTGGCGAGCCTGAGGCCCGCGACGGTCAAGGGACAGTTCGTGCGCAAGGTCAGCGTCTCCACCTCGATGGGCCCGGGCGCGTGGATCAACTACGGAGCGCAGACCCATGCCTAACCTGGTCAACCGCCTGGTCGCCGAGGAGTACGAGCGCACGTTCGGCCAGGCGGGCGGGATGGTCATCGTCTCGATGGCCGGCCTGAGCGTGAAGGAGCTCGAGGCGCTCCGCGCCTCGCTCGCCGAGCGTGGCGCGAAGCTGCTCCTGGTGCGCAACAAGCTGGCGCGGCGCGCGCTGGCGGGCCGCGGCCTGGAGATGGGCGAGGAGGTCTTCCGGGGCAACGTCGCCGTCGCCTTCGGAACGGGCGAGGCCGCCGTGCTCGCGGCCAAGGTCCTGACCGCCCCGGAGATCCGCAGGGCCGGCAAGCTGTCGCTCCGCGCGGGCGTCCTGGAGGGCAGCGTGCTCGGCGCCTCCGACGCGGCGGCGCTGGCCGAGATCCCCGACCGCCAGACCTTGCGCGCCCAGCTCCTCGGCGTGCTGCATGGGCCGCTGCGCGCCCTCGCCGTGTCGATCCGGGCGCTTCCCTCGGGGCTCGCGCGGGTGCTCCAGGCGCATGCCGACCAGCTCGGATCCGCCCAACCCGAGCCCGCACCCCTCGAGGCCCCCGAGGCCTCCGAGCCCCCCGAGCCCTCGGTCCCCGCGGGCGAGTCGTCCTCGCCCGAGCCTGCGCTTGGCGCAGGCGAGCCGTCATCGGCCGGCGCCGAAGCCCCCTAGCGCGAACACCCCGACCATGGCCCGCGGCGTGCGGGCCGAGCGAACACACCTCAACCTCACCTCAGATGGAGTGAAGATCGATGGCTGAAGAGACAACAACCGTGGAGCTGGAGCCCGAGCTGCTCGCGATCGTCGAGAAGCTCGACGGGCTGACCCTGCTCCAGGCCTCGAAGGTGGTCAAGCACCTCGAGGGGCGGTGGGGCGTCAGCGCCGCGGCTCCCGTCGCCATGGCCGCGGCGCCCGCCGGTGCCGGCGCCGCCGCGGCGCCCGCCGAGGAGAAGACCTCCTTCGACGTCGTGCTGGAGTCGGCCGGCGAGAAGAAGATCCAGGTCATCAAGGAGGTGCGCGCGATCACGGGCCTGGGCCTCAAGGAGGCCAAGGACCTGGTCGAGGCCGCTCCCAAGACCGTCAAGGAAGGCCTCTCCAAGGAGGAGGCCGAGGCCATGAAGACCCAGCTCGAGGGCGCCGGCGCGAAGGTCAAGCTGGCCTGAGGCCTCCCCTCGAGACCGCGCTCCTTGATAGCTTCGGCCCCAGGGACTACCCCTCCGCCAGGGTCCCGGGGTCGGAGCGCCGCCCCTCCCCCGACCCGTCCCCCGACCTGTCCCCCGGCCCGTCCCCCGACCCATCCATCGACCGGCCGCGCCCGTGCCGGCGCTCTCCGCCCGAGCGCCATCGCCCCTAGACCGCCGGAACCGCCACCGCTCCGGAACCTCCCGTACGCTCCCGCCCTGCTCCCGCTCCCCTCCAGGCTGCGCCGGCTCGGCCCCCGGCCGTGAACCGGCGCCCGGCCCCGAGTGACCGCTCTCATGAACAAGCAAACCACCCAGGTCCGCGGCTTCGGCCGCTACCCCGAGATCATCGACGTCCCCAACCTCGTCGAGATCCAGACCAAGGCCTACCGGGACTTCCTCCAGGTGGAGGTAGCCCAGGCGAACCGCGGGAACCAGGGGCTCGAGGGGCTCCTGCGGGAGGTGTTCCCGATCTACTCCTACGACAAGACGATGTGCCTGGAGTACGTCGGCTACGAGCTCTCCAAGCCGCGCTACACGATCGAGGAGTGCCGCCAGCTGCGCCTGACCTACGGGTACCCCTTCAAGGTGCGCCTGCGGCTGATCAAGCCCGAGCCGATCGAGGAGGAGGTCTACCTGGGCGAGATCCCGATCATGATCGGGGGCGGCGAGTTCATCATCAACGGCTCGGAGCGCGTGATCGTCAGCCAGCTCCACCGCTCGCCGGGCGTCGACTTCTCGGTCGACCAGTCCTCGGCGGACAAGAAGCTCCACACCTGCTGGATCATCCCCGAGCGCGGCTCGTGGGTGGAGCTGAACGTCACCAAGAAGGACGTGCTCACGGTGCGCATCGACCAGTCGGGCAAGTTCTCGGCGGTGACGCTCTTGCGCGCGCTGGACGAGAACCTCTCGACCGACCAGGACGTCCTGCGCGCCTTCTACCCGACCAAGGTGGTCAAGAAGCAGAAGGCGCAGACCCAGGCCGCCTTCGGCAAGG
>DATKBQ010000357.1:0-14519 GCA_035546375.1 Planctomycetota bacterium
GGGCCGTGGTCCAGGCTCGCCGCGCTATGCTCGCCGCGCTTGGACCCTGTTCCTCTCAAGCTCAGCCTGCACCGCAGCGTCCGGCTCGAGCGATCCCGCTCCGGCGAGCTGCACGTCATCAAGCGCTTCGAGCGCAGGGGCCTCTTGGCATCCGCCCACGACCGCCGGCGCGCCCGGCGCGAGTTCGAGCTGCTCTGCGCGCTCCACGCCCGAGGCCTGCCCGTCCCGCGCCCGCTCGGCCTCGAGCGCCGCGACGCCGGCTGGGAGGTGGCGATGGAGTGGATCGAGGACGCGCGGCCCCTGGATCAGGCGCTGGCCGAGCCATCCGGAGGAGCCGAGGGCGCCCGTCTCGCGCGAGCGCTCGGCCAGCTGCTCGCGGACCTGCACCTCGCCGGCCTCGACCACCCCGACCTGCACCTGGGTAACGTCCTCGTCGACGGCCGCGGCCGGCCGTTCGCGGTCGATTTCCACAAGGCGCGGCTCGCGCGCGCGATCTCCCCGGCGCGGCGTCTGGCCGACCTCGCCGCGCTGGCGGCCTCCGCGCGGGAGCGCGTGTCGCGCCGCTTCCGCGCGCGCGCCTTCCTGAGCTGGGCGCGCGCTCTCGAGGCCGAATCGGGCCAACCCGCGTTTCCCAAGGCCGAGCGAGCCGGGCTGGCGCGCGAGATCGAGCAGCGCGCCCTGCGGCTGCGCCGGGACCGCGTGCGGCGCCGCCAGGTGCGCTGGACTCGCGAGGGAACCGCATGCCGCGCGATCGACGGCGAGGCCCGTGGATTCGAGCGCGCGGACCTGCCGGAGGGCTTCGCCGCCGCCCTGGCGCAGCGGGCCGGCGGCGCCGCCCTCGCCGGAGCGCTGACGACCTGCGAAGTGCCCGGCCGACGAGCCGGCCGCGCGCTGCTGCTCGGCCGCGCCCTCGGGCCGGGCGTGCTGCGCGGCTGGTACGCTGCGGCTCGGCTGACGGAGCACGGGGTACACACGGCGCGACCCCTGTGCCTCGTGCGCTCGTCTGGCCCGTGGGCCGCGCTCGAGCTTCCGCCGGGCGCCGCGACGATCGTCTCCTCGGCCCCTGTCGCGGCGGACGAGCTGCGCGCCTGCGGCGAGCTGTGCGGCGCCCTCCTCGAGCGAGGGCTGCGGCTGGATCCGCCGCGGCTCGAGGAGCTGTGGATCGACGCGGATGGCCGGGCGGCGGCGGCGGGCGCGCTGCGGCTCGCGCCGGCGGAGCGCGGCGACTGGCGCGAGATCGCCCGGGCGTGGCTCACGCTCCTCCAGCCGGCGAGCCGGGGATCGCCCGGCGAGGCTCGAGCGGCCTTCGCCGCCGCCGTCCCGCTCGGCCTGCGGCTCGAGGCGCGGGCCGCCCAACGCGTGCGCGAGGAGCTCTCCGGTGGCTGAGCCGTTGCGCCGCCGCGTGCGCGCGCGACTCCTGCGCGGGCTGAGCGGCGCCGCCTCGGGCGCCCCGGCGCCGCTGGTGCGCGCGGCCCTCGGCGGAGCCGCCGGCCTCGCGCGCTTCTCGCGCTACGAGGAGCTGGCGCTCGCGAATCTCGAGATCGCGCTCGGGGATCGGACGAGCCTCGACGAGCGCCGGCGCATCGCCCGCGGCGCGCGCCACCACGCTGCGCGGCTCGTCTACGAGTGGCTGCGCATGGCCCGCGCGAGCGCCGGCGAGCGCGAGCTACGGGAAGTCGCCGGCTGGATCGACCGCACCGTCGAGCTGGACGGCTCGGTGGAGCTCCTGGACGAGGCCGCGCGCGAAGGCCGGGGCCTGATCGCGGCGACGGCGCACATCGGCAACTGGGAGCTCTTGGCCGCCGCGCTGCGGCGCCGGGGCCTGGACGGCGCCGTCGTGGGCTTGCGCAAGCGCAACGACTCGAGCGCCGACTGGCTGGTGGCCATGCGCCGCGCCTGCGGCGTGCGCACGCTTGCCCAGGATGCTCCTGCGCGAGAGGTCCTCGAGGTCCTGCGCTCCGGCGCCACCGTCGGGCTGCTCGCCGACCTCGAGGCGCGGCGCATCGCCGGCGCCTTCGTGCCGTTCTTCGGCATCCCCGCGCTCACCCTCACGGCGCCGGCCGCCCTGGCGCGCGCGGCGCGGCTGCCGATCGTCCCGGTTCGCTGCATCGCGCGCGGCCGAGGCTACCGCCTCTCGGTCGAGACCCCGATCGAGCTGGATGCGTCGCTCGGACGGAGGGAGGCGACGCTCGAGGCCACGGCCCGCCTCAACGCGGTGTTCGAGCGCTGGATCCGCGAGACTCCCGAGCAGTGGGCTTGGCACCAGCCGCGGTGGCGCTCGAGGCCGCCCGTCGAGGCGCCGGCTGTTCGATCTTCGTAATCCGGCCGAATGCCGGGAGGTCGACACCGGAACCCGCGTCGGATTCCTGCGTTCGTCGCCGTTTTCGCATGGTTTCGATCCGTCCTATCCCAGCTTGGCAGGGCTATAAGGTCATCCGATCGCCCGGCACCGCCGCCGGCTTGGGCGATCCCCGCCGATTGCCGATGACCCTTGGAGTGCTCGCACGCATGACGACCGCCATCCTTCGCCCAGCCGCCCCTTCGCCGGCTGGTCGCCTCCTCCGAGCCACGCTGGCCGCGGCGCTCGCCATGCCCGCGGTCGCGACCGCCGCCACCCAGGCGGCACCGCCGCCGGCGAGCTACCTCCCCGCCCTGGGCCGGGCGTTCGTCGCCGAGCACTGCCCCGACGGGGTCAAGCCCCAGGCCTGCGAGTTCGACGCAGTGCTCGGCGAGACCTACGCCCACGCGCGCCTGGGGGCGTTCGAGGTCTGGTATCCGGCGCGGTTCCTCTCCGAGAAGAAGAAGGCGGAGGATCTGCACGAGATCGCAGGCGCGCTGCTCGGGCTGCAGCGACGCTGGGTCGAGGTGATGGGCGCCGACCGCGAAGGCGCTCCGGGGGTGCTGGCCGATCTGGCCACGCTCGAGGCTTGGGTGGAGGGCCGGAACCCGGCCGAGCTGGGCAAGCTCGCGAGCGCGCGCGAGGCGAAGGAGCTCTTCGCCGTCCTGGAGGCGGGCGAGGGCGTCGGGACCGCGGCTCAGCGGCTGCGCGAGGCGCTCGAGACACCCGAGACCCTCGGCATGGCGCCCCAGCACACCGACGGGGCGGTCGATCTGGTCCTCAGCCCGACCCGGCGCGATTTCATGGAGCTGGTCGGCTACCTCGGCCTGGTGGACGAGGAGTTCCAGCGCGTGAACTGGACCCCGGGCGTCGAGCAGTGGACCCAATGCTGGAGCGGCACCAAGCTCCTGCTCTGCCTCGAGTACGCGCCTTGGAGCGGATTCGATCCGGAGTTCCGCCAGGGGATCAGCGTGCGCAAATGGGCGCCGAAGACCGGGCTCGCGCAGCACGTGCTGCAGCAGGCGGGCGAGGCGCTCCTCTTCCGCTGCTTCAACCAGTCCGAGCTGCACCTCGTCGGGAAGGGCCTCGCCACCAACCTGGTGGTCGACGTCGTCGGCGAGGCCAACGCCCTCGACGGCGACGGCGGGATCTCGAACAGCGGCGCCGCCACGGCGCCCTACGAACGGTTCGTGCCCGGCGGCAACTCCAGCGGCGGCATCCTGCCGGCTGTCCCGGCCGCGCCCATGGACGCGATGGTCGAGGGT
Source organism: Planctomycetota bacterium (assembly GCA_035546375.1). Classification (GTDB taxonomy): domain Bacteria; phylum Planctomycetota; class UBA1135; order UBA1135; genus DATKBQ01. The sequence goes on from DATKBQ010000357.1 coordinate 3,604, forward strand.
CCCTGGCGACAGGGCCACGGAAAGGACCGCTTCGTCACCGTACTGCACGCGGGCCAGAAGGAGGGCGCGAAGGCGGCCGCCAAGGACCGCTCGAACCCCCAGTCGAAGGACAAGCTCGCGCACTTCCTGCTGAAGGGGCAGAGCAAGCACGTGGTCAGCGCCCCCTTCTATGGCACGTATGCCAACGCGAAGCCGTACCCGCCGACGGAGTTCCTCAACGACTACCGCGAGTTCTTCCGGGCCTACAACACCTGCTTCCTGGACTGGCTCCGCCAGAGGTCCGCGGGCACGGCGGAGCGCTCCGCGGAGCGCTTCCGCGAGCTCCTGCGTGCGCTCTCGGTGCCCGAGGAGGCGCCGACCTTCCACGAGGCGGTGGAGCGGGTCTACGGGGTCGCGCTGAGCGCGGAGAACGGCGAGAGCCAGAGCCTGGAGTGGCGCTTCTTGCGGTGGCTGGCGGCGATCACGTGATGCCCTTCTCCTTGATGAACTTGGCGATGATCGGGTTCTTCGCCAGCTCGGCGAACTGCTGCTCGTCGCGGCTCTTGTAACCGCGCAGGAGCGCCTCGGCGTCCTCGATCAGGACCAGCTCGCTGGCCGCCTGGTTCGCCATCTCCTCGTCGCCGGTGTAGACGATCAGGATGCGCAGCCACTCGACCGCCGGGCCGGACCTGCCGCGCTCGTACTCGTAGCGGGCCTGCAGCATCCTGTCCTTGAACCACGCCTCGCGCTCCGTCTTCTTCTCCTCGGAGAGCGCCACGGCCTTGGCGCGGTCCTCCGGCGAGGAGTCCGCGGCGAAGGCATCGAGCAGCGCCAGGGCCTGCTTGAAGTCGCGCGGGTTGGCCCAGGTGAGGGTCTTCACCTTGAAGGCGATGTCCTCGAAGGTCGGCGGCTGGGTCAGGTCGACGACACCGCGGAAGCGCTCCTCCATGCGCTCGACCCAGGCGACACCGGAGTGCTTCGGCCAGCGCCGCTTGAACTCCTGGGCCCGCTCGAGGAACACCCGCACGGCGGGCAGGTCCGGCTGGCCCTGGAGATAATCCCGCTCGAAGCGCTTGAGCTGCGTCTCGAGGTAGGGATCGCCGCTCATGTTGTGCAGCGCGAGCTGGCCCTCGGCGCGAGCCGCCTGGACCTGCTCGCGCAACGCGGCGACCTGGGCCTTCACCTCGCTCGAGAGCTGCGACTCGTCGGGGATCTCGTTCAGCGACTTCGCGGCGAAGTCCACCTCGTTGCGCTCCAGGTGGCCCAGCGCCCGGCGGTAGAAGGTCCTCGCCTCCATGTCCGCATCGCCCTTCTGGGTCAGGATCTTGCCCGCCACCCAGACCAAGAGGCCGGCGGCGATCAGGGCGCCGCCGACGATCAGCCAGGGCTTGGCCTTGGAGGCCGCCTTGGCCGGCGGGCGCTTGCGCGTGGGTTGGCCGGCAGCGCGCCCCGCAACGCGGCCGGCCGCCACCGGGCGCGGTGCCGACGCTTGCGGCGCAGCGCGGACGGGCGCCGCGGGCTCGCCCTCGTATTCCACGTGCAGCGTCGCGCTCCCGATCCGGATCGGCACCGAGTGCTGCAGCTCCACCTCCGCCGTCGCAGGCCGACCCCCGACCTGCGGAGGCACGACTCCGGGCCGCGGGCGCAGGCTCGCGCGCCCTCCGCGCACGACGATCTCGGCGTGCACGTCGGCGACGCCCGGCGCGGCGAGCCGCAGCGTCGCGCCCTCGCCGCTGCCGATCGTCAGCGTGCCGTCGCTGACCTTGAATCCGCGGCGCTTGCCGCCGTCCTCCACGATGAGTCGGGTCATGGCTCGAGCACGTCCAGCCTACAGGGCGCCGCCGACGCGGTCGAACGGCCGGGCTCGGGCGTCCGGCTTGGCCCGGGAGCGAGCAGAACTTAGGCTAGGCCCTAGTCTCTGACCCGCCGACGGCTGCAACGCCGCGCCTGCCGGCGCCTGCTGCGTCGGGCTCCGCGCACCGACCGCCAGACCAGGAAGATCCGTGGGACCCGCGCGCTGCGACTGGCTCGACGAGCTGAACGAGCGCTTCGAGGCCTTGCACACGGCCAAGGAGGACGCCTTCTGGTCGGCGCGCATGGACCTTGCCGACGACCCCGACCGGGCGCAGGCCGAGCTGGACCGCCTCGAGATCGAGATGCAGGAGTTCCTGTCGGGCCCGGCGCGCCTGCAACGGACTCGACAGGAGCTCGACCGCGCCCGGTCCGAGGGCGCCCCCGAGGACGTGCAAGTGGCGCTGCGCGGCTGGGTCGCCACGCTCGAGGCGCACGCGATCGAGCACGCCGAGGCCCGCGGGCTCGCCGCGGAGATCGTCCAGGACGAGGGCCGGCTCGCGCGGGCGCGCTCCGCCATGCGCCTGGGCTATCGCGACCCCGCGCGCGGCTTCGTCGAAGCCGGCAGCGTGGAGCTCGGCGTGATCTTACGCAGCGACCCCGACGAGCAGCGCCGGCACGCCGCGTGGGACGGCCTGCGCTCGATCGAGCCGCACGTCCTCGATTCGGGCTTCCTCGAGCTTGTGGCGAAGCGCAACCGCCTCGGCCGCCTCTTGGGGGCCGAGGACTACTACGACTGGAAGACGCGCCGGGTCGAGGGCATGGGCAAGGCCCGAGTCTTCGAGCTGCTCGACGAGCTGGAGGAGCGCACGCGCGAGCCGGCCCGGCGCTCCATCGACGCGCTGCGCGCGCGCTCGGGCTCGGGCTCGGCGGCGCGAGCTTGGAACGTGCTCTACGCGATCAGCGGCGACGTCGCGCGCGAGCAGGACCCCTACTTCCCCTTCGGCTCGGCGGTCGAGCGCTGGGGCCGCTCCTTCGCCGCGCTCGGGATCGATTACCGCGGAGCCGAGCTGGTGCTCGACCTCGTCGACCGCCCGGGCAAGTACGAGAACGGCTTCATGCACGCTCCGGTGATCGCCTGGCGCAAGGTCGGCGCGCACCGGCCGGCGCGCATCCAGTTCACCGCCAACGCCATCCCCGGGATGGTCGGATCCGGCCAGCGCGCGATGGAGACGCTCTTCCACGAGGGCGGGCACGCCGCTCACTTCGCGAACGTCGACATGCCGGCGCCGTGCTTCGGCCAGGAGTTCGCGCCCAGCTCGGTCGCCTTCGCGGAGACCCAGAGCATGCTGCTCGACAGCCTGCTCGAGGACGCCGACTGGCAGCATCGCTACGCGCTCGACTCGTCCTTCGACTCGATGCCGGTGGCGCTGATCGAGAAGGGCATCCGCTCGCGCCAGCCCTTCGCCGCGTGGAACGCGCGGACGATGCTCGCGGTGTGCTACGGCGAGCGCGCGCTGTACGAGATCCCTGACGGCGAGCTGACGCCGCAGCGCGCGCTGGAGGCGCTGCGCGAGGTCGAGCGCCGGCTGCTCTTCCTCGACGAGGGCTCGCCGCGGCCGGTGCTCTCGGTGCCGCACCTGCTCGCCGGCGAGAGCAGCGCCTACTACCACGGCTACGTCCTGGCGGAGATGGCCGTCGAGCAGACGCGCGCCTTCTTCCTCGCGCGCGACGGCCACCTGGTGGACAACCCGCGCGTAGGGCCCGAGCTCGCGCGCACCTACTGGGCGCCGGGCAACGGCGCCGGCTTCGCCGAGCTGGTCGAGCGACTGACCGGCCGGCCGGTCGGAGCGGCGGCGCTGGCCGGCCGCCTCGCGCGCACGGACGAGGTCGCCGTGGCCGAGGCGCGGCGGGCGATCGAGCGCCTCAAGGCCGTCCCGCCGTTCCAGGACGAGGTTCGCCTGGGGGCGCGGATGCGCATCGTCCACGGGCGCGAGGGGGTCGCGGCGCTCGAGAACGGCGACTTCCAGGCCTTTGCGACCGTCTTCGCCGACTGGGTCGACGCGCTGGCGGCGGCCCGCAGGAGCTGAACGAGCGCAGCCCGCCATGGAACGCCCCGCCATGCGAACGCTCGGGATCACCCTGGCCGCGGCACTCGGCGCCCTCGCAGCCCTGGGCGCGGGAGCGTGCGGCTTGCTGGGATCCGCGCGCTCGCCCGACCTCGGCGCCGCGCTCGACAGCATCGACCCCGAGGGGTTGATGGCGCACGTGCGCGCCCTCTCGGCCGACGAGCTCGAGGGCCGCGCGCCCGGCACCCGCGGGGAAGAGCTGACGGTGCAGTACCTGGTCGGTCGCCTGCGCGAAATGGGGCTCGCTCCCGGCAATCCCGACGGGAGCTGGGTGCAGGAGGTGCCGCTGGTCGGCTTCAGGGCCGTCCCCGAGCTGGCGCTCCAAGCGGGCGGAGAGCGGCTCGAGCCGTCCTTCCCCGAGCAGTTCGTCGCCGTCTCGCGCCTCGCGCGCGCCGAGGTCCTGGTGAGCGACTCGGCCGTCGTCTTCGTCGGCTACGGCGTGGTCGCGCCCGAGTACGGCTGGGACGACTTCAAGGACGTGGACGTGCGCGGCAAGACGCTCTTGATGCTCGTGAACGATCCGCAGATCGCCGACCCGCGCGACCCCGCGCAGCTCGACGAGCGCGCCTTCAAGGGGCGCGCGATGACCTACTACGGCCGCTGGACCTACAAGTACGAGATCGCGGCGGCGAAGGGAGCCGCGGCGGCGATCCTGGTGCACGAGACCGGGCCGGCGGGGTACCCCTGGGAGGTCGTCTCGGGGAGCTGGGGGCGCGAGAACTTCGACATCGAGGGCGCGCGCGAGGACGAGCCGCGCCTGTCGGTGGAGTCCTGGATCAGCCGGCCCACCGCCGAGCGCCTGCTGTCGGCGGCCGGCCACGACCTCGAGGAGCTGAAGCGCTCGGCGCTCGAGCGCGAGTTCCGCCCGGTGGAGACCGGCGCGCGGGCGAGCTTCCGCGTGGCCAACGAGGTGCGCAGGGTCCGCTCGCGCAACGTCCTGGGCAAGGTCCCGGGCGGCGAGCTGGCGGAGGAGTGCATCCTGTACACCGCGCATTGGGACCACCTGGGCACGGACCCGGCGCTCTCCGGCGACACGATCTTCAACGGTGCGCTGGACAACGCGTCGGGCTGCGCGGCCTTGCTCGAGATCGCGCAGGCGTTCCGAGCGCTGGACGCGCCGCCCAGGCGCACGGTGGTGTTCCTGTTCACCACCGCGGAGGAGAAGGGCCTGCTCGGCTCGCGCTACTACGCCGAGAATCCCCTGTACCCCCTCGAGCGCACTTTGGCCAACGTGAACATCGACGGGGTCAACCCGTGGGGCCGCACGCGCGACGTGATCAGCGTCGGGCACGGCAACACGACCCTCGACGACCTGCTGGCCCAGCTCGCACGCGAGCAGAACCGCGTGGTGCGGCCGGACGCCGAGCCCGAGAAGGGCTACTACTACCGCTCGGACCACTTCGAGCTGGCCAAGCGCGGCGTGCCCGCGCTCGACCCGGACATGGGGACGGAGTTCATCGGCCGGCCGCCCGGCTGGGGCGCCCAGAAGCGCGCGGAGTACAACGCGCTGCGCTACCACAAGCCCGCGGACGAGATCCAGCCGGACTGGGACCTCTCGGGCGCGGCGGAGGACGCGCGGCTCTACTTCCTGCTCGGCTACCGCGTCGCCGAGGGCGAGCGCTGGCCCGAGTGGAAGCCGGGCACCGAGTTCGCGGCCCGGCGCGAGGCGATGCTGCAGGCCGCGCGGCGTTGAGCCGCCGCGCGATGCGCCGCCCGATCGAGCTCGTATCGCTCGCGCTGCTCTTCGCCTGGGCGGTCCTGGTCAGCCTGCACTACGGCCGCCGCGGCTACATGCCGCTCGACCAGTCGATCGTCTTCGACGGAGGCTGGCGGATCCTGTGCGGGCAGGTCCCCTTCCGCGACTTCCACACGCCCAACGGGATCACGCCGATCGTCATGCAGGCGGCCTTCTTCGCGCTGTTCGGCGAGACCTGGTTCGCCTACTGCCTGCACGCGGCGCTGATCAACGGCCTCTTCGCGCTGGTCGTCTGCTGGCTGCTGGCCGCGCTGGACCTGCCGCTCGGCTGGGCGCTCCTCTACGCCGCGCTCTCCAGCCTGCTGCTCTACCCGCCCTTCGGCGTGCCGTACATGGACCAGCACGCCTTCTTCTTCTCCCTCGCCGCGCTCGCGCTGGCGGTGGCCTCCCGCGGCACCCACGGAGAGCGCGCGCGGCGCTGGTCCGCCGGCTTGGTGCCCGTCGCGCTCGCGCTCGCGTTCCTCGGCAAGCAGATCCCCACGCTCTTCGCGGCCCCGCTAGCGCTCGCAATCGTCCTCGCCCCCGGCGCGCAACGCCTGCGCGGCCGGCTGAGGCCGCTGATCGCCGGCGCGGCGCTCGCGACCGCCGCCGTCGGCCTGGCCGCGCTGCTCCTGGGCGTGGAAGGCCGTCGCGTCGCCACGTACTTCTTCACCCTGCCGGCGCGCGAGGGGCGCCTGCGGCTCACGTACGTGCCCGACTTGGCCTCCGCGCTGCACCGCGCGAACGAGATCGTGCCGCGGCTGGGGCTGTGGACCCCCACCCTGGTCCATGCACTCGCGCTCGGGGCCTTGCTCGCACTGGCGATCGCAGCGGTACGCGAGCGTGTGCGCGGCCGGGCGCTGCCCGAGCCCGCGCGGCGTGCCGCCGCTCTCGCCGCGCTCGCGGAGGCGCTGTTCCTCGTGTGCCTCGCCTTCGTCGTGCTCACCAGCAACCAGCCGGAGATCGGGATTCCATACCTCTTCGTCGCGCTGGGCGTCCTCCACCAGATGCTGCGCGTCCTCCGGCCCCCCGGTACCGGCCGGGCAGCCAAGCTCGCGCGCGCCGCCGTCATTGCCCTGGCAACGGTGCTCGCGCTGCTCGCGGTGCACGACGCTTGGCGCTTCAACCGCCAGGTCAACGCCACGCGCGAGGTGAACGACATCGTCTTCGACGCCGAGCGCGCCCGCCGAGCCGCCCCCGAGCTGCCCGCCGGCCTCGCCTTCCTCCAGTGGGACCTGCCCGAGCGCTACGGCTACGGTCCCGGCGAGCTGCGCCGCCTCGTCGACCTCCTGCGCGAACGCGAGGGGAACTTCCTCCTGATCGGCGACACGAGCATCCTGTACGGCCTGAGCGGAAAGCCCTCGCAAGCGCCCTCGCTCTGGTTCCACCCCGGATTGACGGTGCCCTGGCCCGACGACGAGGAACTCTTTCGTGACTACGAGGACCGCCTGCTGGCGCGCTTCGAGGAAGGCGGCGTGCGCCGCGTCGTGCTCGAGGGCGAGGCGACGTGGACCGGGCGGCGGCTGACGGACTTCCCGCGCGTGGCCGACCTCGTGCGCCGCCGGCGGGGCGAGATCACCGTGCTCGGGCCGTTCCGCGTGATCGAGCTGCGCTGAGGCCGCGCTCAGCGCGAGCCAGGATCCTGACCCTGGGCAAGGGCCTGTCGGTCGGGGAAAGGAAGTGAATCGGGGGTCTCGGGACCGATGGATCCGCTCCGGGACGTCCAGCGCGCGAGTGCGCGGCCTAGGGGGCCAGCCGAGATAAAACGGCGACCGCTTCGCATGAACGCCCGTGCGCTGGCGAGGCCGACCCGGGAGTGCCAACGTCGAGGACCGCCGCAGGGGCGGCGGCGGACTGATCATGGGCGGCGGGATCGGCGGGCTCTTGCTCGTGCTCCTCATTTGGCTGCTCGGCGGCGACCCGAGCGCGCTCTTCACGGAGGCCGCCGGGCCGGACGCCGGGAGAGGGTTGCCGGTCGAGATCGGCGCGGGCGAGCAGGAGCAGGCGGAGTTCGTTTCCGTGGTGCTCAAGGACACCGAGCAGGTCTGGCACGCGCTCTTCTCAGAGATGGGGCGCAGTTACCGCGAGCCGAAGCTGGTGCTCTTCCGCGACGCCGTCCAATCCGCCTGTGGCTTCGAGAGCGCCGCGGTAGGGCCCTTCTACTGCCCGCCGGACGAGCGCATCTACCTCGACCTCGATTTCTTCGACGCGCTCGCGCGCCGGCTCGACGCACCAGGCGACTTCGCGCAAGCCTACGTGATCGCGCACGAGGTCGGGCACCACGTGCAAAGCCTGCTCGGACTCGCGCGCGGCTCGGGCCGCCCGGACTCCGTGCGCCGCGAGCTGCAGGCGGACTTCCTGGCAGGCGTCTGGGCACACTACGACCAGAAGATGAACCAAGTCCTCGAGCCCGGCGACATCGAGGAGGCGCTGAACGCCGCCGGCCGGATCGGCGACGACGTGCTGCAGCGTCGCTCGGGCGGCCGCATCGCACCGGACACGTTCACCCACGGTACGGCTGCCCAGCGCGTGCGCTGGTTCCGCCGGGGGTTCGACACGGGCGACATGTCCGCCGGGGACACGTTCTCGGTCCCTGCGGGCGAGCTGTAGCCGGATCGGAGGACCGTGCTGCTTCCAAGCGCATGTCTCCCGCATGCCTTCCGCCGGTGGAAGGCCGCGCCGAAGCGAGGTTGGGCGGCGAGTTCAGGGCATCGGCTCGCGTTGCGCAGCCTCAGGGACGTGTTTCGAACGGAAGGCGGTCTACCACTCCTTCGAACACGTGCCGGGCGAGCCTCAGGGCTTCCAGCGTGACGGGAGTCAGCTCCGAGAGCGCGGCACGGGTCGCGACGAAGGAGGCGCCCCAGAGGAGAACCGCCGCCAGCGCCGCCAGGCGCGGCTTCAAGGGTGCGGCCCGGCGAGCGTGCTATCCACTCCGGGCGCCCCTCGCCCACTCCAGGCGAGCGGGCGCAATCCGAGAACGTCGTTATCATGGGTGCGACCGAGGAGAAAGGGAAACAACATGACCACACATCGATTCACGCGTCTCGCGACGTTCGTCCTGTGTCAGTCGGCCGTGGCGCTCTGCGCCACGAGTTCCGGATTCGCCCTGCAGGGCTCGTGGACGGCGGGCGCGAACTTCCCGACCACGCAGGTGCGCGGCCAGGCACCTGGTTCGCCCCCAACGGCCGCTTCTCCGTGCTGGGCGGCCGCACCTCGGACTTGGCGGGCTCGGACCTGCTCAGCCCGAGCGAGTACGACCCGGGCACGAACACCTGGTCGGTCAAGTCCGCGGTCTTCCCGGACAACCAGGTCAACAACATGGTCGGCGGAGTGCTGACCGACGCGGGCACGCCGTACATCTACTGCGTGGGCGGTTCGGCCGCCGGCGCGGCCACCTCCACGCCCGACATGCGCCGCTACGATCCGGTCGCCGACGCGATCACCACGGTGGCGACCGACCCGTGGCCCGCCCCGCTGAACACCCTGCCCGGCGGAGGCGCGGTCTTCAACAACAAGCTGTACGTGGTCGGCGGCTTCACGATCGGGGTCGGGATGACCGACCAGATCTGGGAGTTCGACCCGGCCGCCCTCGCCGGCTCGCGCTGGACGCAGAAGAGCGCGACCCTACCGGTGCAGATGGGCTACATCCCGACCGCGCCCGTAGGCAACTCGATCTACATCGGCGGCGGCACGACCTTCAGCGCCGGGCTCCTGTTCGACAGCATGAACTCGTATGCGTACGACCCGCTGACGGACGTGCTCACGACGATCGCCTCCATCCCGCGGGCCACGGGCGAGACCCGGGCGGTGAACGAAGGCGGGCAGATGTGGGTGCTGGGCGGCGGCCGCACTTCGCCCAACCCCAGCAACCAGGTCGACGCCTATTCGCCTGGCCCGAACTCGTGGTCGCTGGCCCCGTCGTTCGTGACCGCGCGCCGCAACATCGCGGCCGACGTCGACCCGGCGACCGGCAACATCTACATGGTGGGCGGCTACGCGCCGACCACGGCGACGGACAACATGGAGATCTTCACGAGCTGCCTTCCCACGACGTACTGCACCGCCAAGGTCAACTCGGCGGGCTGCACGCCGGCCATCGGCTCCACGGGCTCCCCGAGCGCTACGGCCGGCAGCGGGTTCGTGATCAGCACGACCAACGAGCTCGACAACAGGAACGGGCTGTACTTCTACGGCAAGACCGGCGCGAACAACGCGCCGTTCCAGGGCGGGTTCCTGTGCGCCCTCGCTCCGCTGACGCGCACGCCGGTCCAGAACTCGGGCGGCACCCCGCCCTGCAACGGCAGCTACTCGATCGACTTCAACGCCTACATCGCGGGCGGAACCGATCCGGCCCTCGTCTCCGGACAGCAGGTCTGGATCCAGACCTGGAGCCGCGACCCGGCGAGCGCGAGCACGACGAACCTCAGCGACGCGTTGACGTTCGTGATCTGCCCGTAACGAGCTTCGGCTCTCGAAAGCCTCAGCGGGGGTCACCGGTGAGCACCCATCCGGCCCAGTCGCGGGTGCGATACCGCGGCCGCCCCGCCTCATCAACCGCCCCCCGCAGGCGCATCTTCGCCTTCCACAGGGCCTGGGCCTTCGGCTCGCCACCGACCCACAGGCGGCGGTAGAAGTCGACCATCAGCTCCCGCGTCGCCTCCCAGCTTCCGCCGCGCAGGACCCGGGGCGCGGAGACTCCGCTCCACAAGCCCGGGGAGGATCCTCCGCGTGGCCGCGGCGAGGGCTCCTCCTCTTCCCAGGAGAGCGGCGCCGTGTCACCTAACCCCGTGTCCACCGAGATGGGGGAAGGTCAGTTACAGCCAGGATACCGCGGTGGCCAGAACGTAGGGCCAGCAGTGCGTCGAGAAGGCTAGACGTGCCGTAAGCACGACTTCATCGAGGTCCGACGCGACACTCAGGCGCAGCGCGGCCCCGCCTCCGAACGTCGAAGTAGTGTTTGCATACCACTTCAACACTGCCGGCGCAGCGCTGGCTGGAGTCGCCAAGGCCGATTTGGCCTCGCGAGCCGCTCGGGTTGGGGCAGGTGAGCGGTCCGCGACGGTAGGCTAGCGGGCCCGCGGTCACCCGCGGCGAGGGTCACGGATGAACACTCCCACGCCCATCCTATTCGCGCTCTTCGCACTCGTTCTCCTTCCCGGCTGCGGGCGGAAGGATCCGGCAGGCCTCGAGGCCGCGGGGAACCTGTTCCACTTGGCCGATGCGCTCGAGCACGCGAGCGCGCGCACGACGGGCTCGCCCGCGTCGAGCGAGCCGCGCGCGTG
>DATKBQ010000358.1:0-11508 GCA_035546375.1 Planctomycetota bacterium
CGCGGCGCGGCCGCCTCGACGCTCACGCGCTCGCGTGCCTGTGTGGCTCGCGGGCAATCGAACCGGACCCGGACGCTCAAAGCGGGACCCCGTAGGCGTCCTGCAGCGAGATCGCCACGCCGGTCCCGATCAGGACGAGGACGGTCGAGGCGTACAGGATGCCCGTGGCCGAGCGCGTGTTCCGCCATCGCAGCGAGTCGGCCGCCATCCAGGCGAAGAGCAAGGGAAGGAGCAGGCCCACCGTGATCCGTGTCCCGAGATGGAACAGCCCGCGCGGCGTCGCCAGCGGCGAGCCCGCGGCCGCAGGCGCTCCCGCCTGGACCGCGCAGGTCAGCCCGAGCAGGACGAGCGAGAGCACCATGCAGGCCACGCTGAGCCGGTTGAGGCGCTGCAGGTGCGCGATCTCCAGCTTGGGCACGGTCAGGTACCAGTGGCCTAGCACCATCGCCAAGCCGACGCTGCCCGCGACCGCGCCCGTGCACAAGGCGGACAGGCTGCCGGCCAGGATCCCCAGCCGACCCATCGGCGCGGCCAGCTCGGCGATGCAAACCACCAGTGCCGCGCCCACGCCCCCGAGTGCCAGGGCCAGGGCAACCCACCAGCTCCGCCCGCGCGGCACACGCGCGTAGAACGGATAGGCGAGCGCGGACACGGAGCCCAGGACCACCCAAGGCTCGCTCCACCGCACGCTACCGGCGAGCAGGCTCATGCCGATCGCGAGCGCAATCGGCAGGAGCGCCGTGGTCGCCATCAGCCGGTAGAACATCGCACCCACCGGCGCGCGCGGCACGAACGCCAGGGCCAGCAGCACGCCGAAGGCGAGCTGCAGGCAGAACTGCGTACCCAGCGGGCTCCATCCCATGCCGCGGATTGTAGACCTGGCCGCACGCCGCCCGAGCGGCGCGCCCGCTGCAGTCGCTGAACGCATGCGACTCGCGCGGAGACCGATCGACGCGCCGCGCCTAGCGGCGCCGCTGCGGCACGGGCGCCAAGCGCGTGCCGCTCGGCCCCCGCAGTCGTATGCTTGCGAGCATGGAGGCTCCGCGCATCTTGGTCACGGGTGGCGGGCGCGGCATCGGCCGCGCGATCGCCTTGCGCTTCGCCCGCGAGGGCGCCCAGGTCGTCGTGGCGGCGCGCACCTCCGAGGAGATCGACGCGGTCGCCGCCGAGGTCGGGCGGTTGGGCGGGAAGGGGCTCGCGGCGCAGATGAACGTCCGCGACCACGGCTCGGTGGAAGCCGCCTGCTTCCGCGCGCTCCAGTTCACGGGCGGCTCGCTCGACGTGCTCGTCAACAACGCGGGGGTCTTCGACATGAAGCCCTTTCCCGAGCTGGACCTCGCCACGTGGCGCCGCAACGTCGAGGTGCACCTCGACGGCCCCTTCTACGTGACCTCCGAGGTGCTCGAGGCGCTCGGCGAGAGCGAGCGTGCGCACGTTTTCAACATCGCCTCGGTCGCTGCCAAGCGGCCCTTCGCCGGCGAGGTGGCCTACTGCGCCACGAAGTACGGCTTGCGCGGCTTCGGCGATGCGCTGCGCGAAGATTTACGCCCTCTCGGGATCCGCGTCTCCACGGTCTATCCCGGGGCGACGGACACGTCGATCTTCAACGGCGTCCCGGGCGACTGGGATCGGAGCCGGATGAACCGTCCGGAGGACGTGTCGGAGGTCGTCTGGCGGGCCTACCGGGCGGGACCCGAGGAAGACGTGGACGACCTCGACGTGCCCCCGCCGAAGGCCTGAGACGCGCCGGCGCGCGGGGAGCGGGACGCTCAGGATCCTCCGCGCACGAAGGCCAGGAACTCGGCGCGGGTCTTCGGGTCGCTCTGGAACGATCCCAACAGGCAGGAGGTCATGGCCGAGGAGTTCTGCTTCTGCACGCCCCGCATCATCATGCACAGGTGCCGCGCGTCGGCCACCACGCCGATGCCCTTGGGGCGCAGGAGCTCGCGGATCGCCTCGGCGATCTGCACCGTCATCCGCTCCTGCACCTGGAGGCGGCGCGCGAAGACGTCCACGATCCTGGGCACCTTCGAGAGCCCGATGATCCGGCCGTCGGGAATGTAGCCCACGTGCACGCGGCCGTAGAAGGGCAGCAGGTGGTGCTCGCACAGACTGTAGAACTCGATGTCCTTCACCAGCACCATCTCGGAGCAGTCCTCGTGGAAGATGCCCTCCCCGACTACGCTGTGGACTTCGACTCCCGCCCCCTCGGTCAGCTCGAGCAAGGAGCGCTCGACACGCCCGGGCGTGCGCAGCAATCCTTCGCGGGTGGGATCGTCGCCGAGCGCCGCGAGGATCTCGCGGACATGGCCGGCTATGGACTTCGGCTCGGCCCCATGTAGTCCACGCGGTTGCTCCGGCTCTCGCACACTCGGATCCGGTACAGGCTGCATCCTCGGAAGGCCTCGATCTCGGGCTCGATCTCGCGCCAGAAGGCGATGGCGACGTTCTCCGCGGTCGGGACGATCCCTTCCAGGAACGGGACGTCGTGGTTCAGGTGCTTGTGATCGACGGGGCGGACCAGCTTCTCGACCACGATGTCGCGCAGGCGGTTGAGGTCCATCACCATCCCGGTGGGATCGACCCGGCCGCGCACGGTGACCTCGACCACGTAGTTGTGGCCGTGGCCGTTCGGGTTGTTGCACACGCCGTAGAGCCGGCGGTTCTCCTCCGGCGACAGGTCCGGATGGTGCAGCCGGTGGCTGGCACTGAACTCCTGGGCGTGGGTGATCTCGACGAGTTCGCCTTGCATGGGATCTGCCGGCGGAGCGGCTCGCCCGAGCCGGCGAACGGAGCCGCCGGTTCCCGCGGACGCAGCGCCGCCGTGCGGAGGGCGAAGTCTACAGGCTGGACCGCCCGACGACGCGCCGCCTGCCCGCATGACGCCCTAGCGCCCGCGCGCACCCCCGGACCAGGCCGGCGGGCAAGGACCTTTTCCACTTTTTTTTGCCGAGAACGGCGCTGGTTTCCGGCTATGAACGGATGGCCACAGGCCGGAGCACCCCATGCAGAACAAGATCATTGCCCGCCAGGACGCGGAGCGGATGATGCCGCTCCTGCGCTCGATCGGACGCGAGATCCGTGAACGCACGCGCACCGTCGGCTTCCTCGAAGCCCGACTGGCCGCGCTGGCGCCCACCGCGCACGTCCACGCCGACGAGATCCAGGGCCTCGAGGCTCAGCTCTCCGCTCACCGCCGCGAGCTGCGCCGGGTCGAGAAGGAGCTCTCGCGCCTGGGCTGCAACCGCGACGCCGAGAACCCCCTGCGCATCCTGATCGGTGTCGACGGAAGCTGGGCCTACGAGGGCGGCCTCGACGACACGAGCTTCCGTCGCATGCCCCAGGACACCTCCGCCTGAGCCACTCGCACGGATCGCCCCGAACGGCCGCGGGCCGCCACCCACCGGTGGCGGCCCGCGGCGCTTTCGGGCTTGAGGGCCGAGGGCAGTTGCGTCGGGCGCTAGGATCGAGCCCGCTCACCCGCCGGGCCCCGCGGGCGCTCGGGCTGGGGTCGATCGTCGGCGGGCGTGTCGTCGCCGCGGGGGCGAGCCGGGGGTGGGCTCGCCGGCCGGGGAGGCGCTGCGCGACGAAGCCCGGGGCCGGCGCCCGGCTTGGGGGCGGCCTCCGGCCGGCTGGAGTCGCCGCCGGCTTGCCGCAATCGCCGGTTCAGGGCCTCCTGGGCCAAGCGCGCGCGCTCCTCGACGCTCTCGCGCTGGGCTCCGCTGGCTCCCGGGGCTCCCTGCGCGTTCTCGGCGCGGCGCAGAAGCTGCCCTTGCTCGAAGTGCCCTTGCCTCGCATCGACGTCCGCTTGGCGGAGGCGGCGGTTCAGGGCGTCCTGGGCCGCCTCGAGCTTCTCGTCCAGGGTTCCACCCGGCGCGGCCGCCCCGCCCGTGGCGTTCTCGGCGCGCCGGAGCAGGAGCCCTTGCTGGTGGTGTCCGAGCCTCTCGTCCACGCCGGCGTTGCGGAGCCGGGTGTCGAGGGCCTTCTGGGCGGCCTCGATCTTCTCCTCGAGCGTCAAGGGGGCCGGCCCCCTCCCAGGAGCCCCGGGGCCCCCCGCCGCTCCACCCCGTTGGGCCGCCGGTCCTGCGGCAAGCCTCGACTGGGCGCCGGAGCCCTGGGAGCCCGAAACCAAGCCCTGGATGCGCTTCTCGAGGGCCTTCTGGGCTGCATGTCCCTCACGGGGATCCACTCCGGCGCTCCTCAGGCGCTGGTTCAGGTCCTTCCGTGCATCCTCCACCTCGGAGCGGAGCCCGTTCCCGGTCTGACCGGCGGCGCCCTCACGCCCCGGGTCCGATCGCCGGCCGCTGCGCTCGCCCGTTTCCCGCGCACGGCGCAGGGCCTGCAGCCGGGTCGCCTCGGCGTCCAGATCCGCGGCGACGGCCTTGCCCGCGCGCGCGCGCACTTGGCGGTGGCCGACCACGAACTCCTCCCACGACAGGGAGCCGTCCTGATCGACGTCGAAGTCCGGGAGCGCTCGGGCGTCGATCCCGGCATGGTCCGCCTCCCGTGTGTCGAGCTGGCCACTGCGGTCCTGGTCGACGCGCTGGAACAGGGCGCGGGCGCCCTGGAGCGAGGCCTCCTCATCCACGCGTTGCTGGGTGCTCGCACGCGGTTGAGGCTCCACCCGCGGCTGCGGCGGTGGGGAGGAGCCCGGCCTGGGGGTGTCCCCTCCTCGTTGGGCCAGGGACGGGCCCGCGAGGAGCACGGACGCAAACAGGGCTCCGAGCAGGTGGAGGTCGCGCAGCTTCATGGTCGGTTACCGCCGATCGCCAGGCGACACATGATCGCCTGGGGTCGCGAGCGTACCGCGACAGACGTGCCAACCTGAGCCCATTCGCCAGGTCGTCGCAAAGTCTTTAGATGCCGAGGCTTGGCTCGGAGCCGGACGGGGCGCCGGGCCTCCGGGCGTCCTCCAGAGCGGACAGATCGCGCAGGTTTGGCCCGGGCCGACGGGAGCCTCGGACTAGAATCCGCTGGAACCATGGGCCCCGACCACCCCTCCGCCAGCCCCCGCCGGGCGTCGAGCTGGCGGCTCGACGCGGTGCATCTGATCGTCGGGGTGGCGTGCGGCCTGCTCCTCGCCTCCCTGATCCAGTTCGCCACGAGCCGCCTCGAGCCCGACCTCGCGCGCTATCGGGAGATGCGCGACTTCGTGCGGGCGAACTACGTCCGCGAGGTGAGCCCGGAGGAGCTGCTCGAGCGGGCGCTCCAGGGCATGGTCGACGGCCTCGACTCTTACTCGCGCTACTACGACCGCTCGGCGGTCGCCTCGCTCGACCGTGAGACGAGCGGCCACTACCTCGGGATCGGGATCGTCTTCAGCCGGCCGCTTCCCCAGGCCGGCGGCGAGTTCCGCGTCCTGTTCAGCCTCCCCGGTTCCCCGGCGGAGCGGGCCGGCATTCGCCCCGGCGACCGCATCGTGTCCGTGGACGGTCGCTCCGTGGAGCAGCTCGGCTCCACCGAGCTGCAAGCGTTGATCTCCGGCGCGCAGGAGACGGTCCTCAGGCTCGAGGTGGCCGGCCGCGACCAGCGGTTGCGCGCGCTGCAGGTGCGGCGTCAGGACCTCATCGATCCGACCGTGCGCCAAGCGCGGCTGCTCGACCGAGAGCGGGGGATCGGCTACGTCGCCATCAGCTCGTTCTCCCAGGCGACCCCGGAGGAGTTCGACGCCGCGCTCGAGGGGATGCGATCGCCCGAGCTGCGGGGCTTGGTGGTCGACGTGCGGGGCAACCTGGGCGGCGTCCTCTCCTCCGCCGTCCAGATCGCCAATCGCTTCGTGCCCCGCGGGCTGTTGGTCTCGCGCGAGGGCCGCGGAGCACCGGTGAGCTACGAGGCCGAGCCCAAGCTGGCCCGCTTCGCGAGCCTGCCGCTGGTGGTGCTCGTCGACGGCGACTCCGCCAGCGCGAGCGAGGTCTTCGCCGCCGCCCTGCAGGAGCACCGCGCCGCGGTGGTGGTGGGCAGCCCGACCTACGGCAAGGGCGTCGTCCAGCAGATGAAGCGCTTCCAGGCCCCCGACGGCGTGGCGAAGATCACGACCTCCTACTACTACACGCCGTCGCACCGCAATCTGGAGCGCACGCTCCGGAGCGCCTGGGACTGCGGGGTGGTCCCCGATCTCCAGGTGGAGCTGTCGCCCGCCGAGGCGCGCCGGATCCATGCCTTCCTCGCGAGCTACAGCCCGCCGGAGGCTGCGCTCGGGGAGCTCGAGGCCTGGGAGCGCGAGGAGGGAGTCGAGGTCGTGCCGACACCGCCGGCCGACGCCCAGCTCGAGGCCGCCCTCGCCCTATTCCGCGGCGAGCGTCCCGGCGCCTACTTGGCCGAAGCTGGGCGATGAGCGCCCGCCGGCGCGCACTCGTCCTGGGTGTGGAGTCCTCCTGCGACGAGACCGCCGCGGCGGTCGTCCGCGAGGGCAGCGAGGTGCTCTCCTCGGTCGTGGTTAGCCAAGCCATGGAGCACGCCCGCTATGGCGGCGTGGTGCCCGAGATCGCCGGCCGCTCGCACCTGCGCGAGATCCTGCCGGTGATCGACCGCGCGCTCCAGCACGCCGGCGTCGGGCTGGAGGAGCTGGAGGGCGTGGCCGTGACGAGCCACCCGGGCTTGATCGGCTCGCTGCTGGTCGGCCTCTCGGTGGCGAAGGCCTTGGCCTGGGTGCGGGGTCTTCCGCTGGCTTGCGTCGACCACGTGGAGGCCCACGTCTACTCCGCCGCGATGGAGTGCGCGCAGAGCCTGTATCCATGCCTCGCCCTGGTCGTCTCCGGAGGCCACACGGCCCTCTACCGCGCCGAGTCTCCGCTCGAGCTCTCACGGATCGCCTCGACCCGCGACGACGCCGCGGGGGAAGCCTTCGACAAGGTCGCGCACCTGCTCGGCCTGGGCTATCCGGGCGGCCCCGCGGTGGCGCAGCTCGCTCAGCAGGGGGACCCTCGGCGCTACGCCTTCCCGCGCTACCGTCTGCGCGAGGGCACCGCCTTCTCCTTCAGCGGCCTGAAGACCTCGGTCCTGTACCACCTGCGCGGGCAGGACGCCCTCGCGCCCACGCCTCCACCGGAGGAGATCGCCGACCGCGCGGACGTCGCCGCTTCCTTCCAGGAGGCCGCGGTCGATTCCCTCGTCGAGCCGACCATCGCCGCCGCGCTCGAAGCAGGCCTCGAGCGGGTGCTGGTCACGGGCGGCGTCGCCTGCAATGCGCGCCTGCGCGAGAAGATGGGCGAGGCGGCGACCCGCGCAGGGCTCGAGTGCGTGTTCCCCTCGCCCGCCTACTGCACGGACAACGCTGCCATGGTGGCCGGCCTGGGCTACCACCACCTGCGGGCCGGCCGCATCGCCTCCCTCGACGTGGACGCGAGCGCACGTTGATCGCTCCGGTAGTATCGGACGCCCGCCATGGACACCTCCCGCCTCAAGACCCTCCTCGAAGCCGTCCGCGACGGCCGCGCGAGCGTCGACGAGGGCCTCTCGCGCCTGCGCGGGCTCCCCTTCCACGATCTCGGGCACAGCCTGCTCGATACCCATCGCGAGCTGCGCTGCGGCCAGCCGGAGGTGATCTTCGGGGCCGGCAAGTCACCCCAGGAGCTGCTCGAGTGCTCGCGCGCGCTGCTCGAGCACCACGACCGCCTGCTGGTGACGCGCGCGAGCGCTGAGGGCGCGGCCGCACTGCTCGAGGCCCTGCCCCGCGCCCGCTTCCATACGCTCTCGCGCGCCGTCACGGTGGAGCCCGAGGAGGCCGGCCCCGGCACCGGCCTGGTCCTGGTGGTGAGCGCGGGGACATCCGACGGCGCCGTGGCCGAGGAGGCGGCGGTGACCGCGCGCGTGCTCGGCGCGCGCGTGCGCGAGGTGCGCGACGTCGGGGTC
Source organism: Planctomycetota bacterium (assembly GCA_035546375.1). Lineage (GTDB taxonomy): Bacteria > Planctomycetota > UBA1135 > UBA1135 > DATKBQ01. Next base: position 7,852 of record DATKBQ010000358.1, read on the forward strand.
GCGGGGCTGCACCGCCTCATGGCGCACGGGGAGCTCCTGCGCTCGGCGCGGGTCCTGATCGTAGTCGCCGGGATGGAGGGCGCGCTCCCCAGCGTCGTCGGCGGCCTGGTCGAGCGCCCCGTGATCGCGGTGCCGACCTCGGTGGGTTACGGAGCCTCGTTCGGCGGCTTGGCGGCCCTGCTCGCCATGCTGAACTCGTGCGCCGCGGGCGTCACGGTGGTCAACATCGACAACGGCTTCGGCGCGGGCAGCGCAGCGGCGCGCATCAACCGGCTGGGGGGAGCGGAGACGGAATGAGCGAACGGCAGTCGAGCGGGCCCGGAGCGTGGCTTGCGTTGGAGAACGGCTTGGTGCTCGAAGGACGAGCCGTGGGGGCTAGCGGGGAGCAGGGCGGGGAGCTGGTCTTCAACACCGCGATGACCGGCTACCACGAGATCCTGACCGACCCCTCCTACGCCGGCCAGGTGGTGGTCATGACCTACCCCCTGATCGGCAACTACGGCGTCGCCGCCGAGGAGGACGACGAGAGCGCGCGCGCCTGGCCCGAGGCCCTCGTGATCCGCGAGATGTCGGCCATCGCCTCAAGCGCCCGCTCGCGACGCAGCCTGCCCGAGTGGCTGCGCGAGAAGGGCGTGGTCGCGATCGAGGGCGTCGACACGCGCCGGCTGACCAAGCTGATCCGCACCGACGGGAGCCTGCGCTGCATCGTCTCCACCGTCGATTCCGACCCGGAGTCGCTCGCGGCCAAGGCGCGAGCGGTGCCCGCGACCGACGGCCGCGACCTGGCCTCGCTGGTGAGCTGCAAAGCCCCCTACGCTTGGGGCGCCGGCTACGACCCCTCCTATCCGGCCTCGATCCCGGCCTCGGAACGGAGTCCGCGGCTGCGCTGCGTCGCCTACGACTTCGGCGCCAAGCGCAACATCATGCGCAGCCTGGTGCACACCGGCTTCGACGTGACTGTCGTCCCCGCCGCGACCAGCGCGGCCGACGTGCTGGCGATGGACCCGGAGGCGATCTTCCTCTCCAACGGCCCCGGCGACCCCGCGGCTGTGACCGCGGCGATCGCCAGCGTCTCCGATCTCGTGGGCAAGAAGCCGATCTTCGGCATCTGCCTCGGGCACCAGATCCTCTCGATCGTCTTCGGCGCGAAGACGGTCAAGATGCCCTTCGGCCACCACGGCGCGAACCAGCCGGTGCGCGACATCCAGACCGGACGCGTCGAGATCACCTCCCAGAACCACTCCTTCGCGGTCGAGGCGCAGAGCATGCCCGCGGAGCTGGAGCTCACCCACGTCAACCTGAACGACCAGACGGTCGAGGGCATGCGCCACCGCGAGCTTCCGGTCTTCAGCGTGCAGTACCACCCCGAAGCGGCGCCCGGCCCGCTGGACTCCGCGCACCTCTTCCAACGCTTCCGCGAGCTCGCGCTCGCCAGCCGCTGAAGCCGCGCCGCGCGCCGTCTACATCATCGACACGGGGTCGACGTCGATCGCGAGCCGCGGCCGCTTCAGCTCGGCGCCGAAGGCAAGCAGGGCGCGGCGGGCGACGTCGAGCGCCGGGTCGTCGCGCGGGCACTTCACCAGGAGGTGCTGGCGATGGCGGCCGCGCAACAGGGCGATCGGCGCGGGGGCTGGACCGAGCACGCTGGCTGCGCTCTCGCGGAGCTCCGAGCGCAGGTGGTCGCCGCAGCGCCGCGCCGCGTCGGCCACCAGGTGCTCGTCAGGGTCCTCGAGCAGCGCCCGCACTAAGCGGCCGTGCGGCGGATAGGCCAGCTCCTCGCGCAAGCGCGACTCCTCCTCGGCGAAGCCCTGGAAGTCGTAGGCGCAGGCCATGCGGATCGCCGGGTGCTCCGGCGCGAGGGTTTGCACGACGATCCGGCCCTCCAGCTCGCCGCGGCCGGCGCGCCCGGCGACCTGCGCGACGAGCTGGAAGGTGCGCTCGGAGGCGCGGAAGTCGGGCAGGTGCAGCGCCCCCTCGGCGCGCACGATCCCCACCAGCGTCACGCGCGGGAAATCTAGGCCCTTCGCGATCATCTGCGTCCCCACCAGGACGTCGATCTCGCCGCGCCCGAAGGCTTCGAGCGTGCTCTCGTAGTCCTCGCGCCGGCGCATCGTGTCGGAGTCCATGCGGCGCACGCGCGCGCGGGGCAGGAGCTGCGCCAGCTCCTCCTCGATGCGCTCGCTGCCCGCGCCGAGGAAACGCAGCCGCGGAGCGGTGCAAGTCGGGCACGCCGCCGGCGGGTGGCTCTCCTCGCAGCACGCATGGCACACCAGGCGGCGGATCTTCTTGTGCCAGGTCCGCGCCATGTCGCAGGTCGCGCAGCGCACGGTCTCCTTGCACGCCGAGCACCACAGGATCGGCGCGAAGCCGCGCCGGTTGAGGAACAGGATCGACTGCTCGCCCCGCACCAGGTTCTCCTCGAGCAGCTTGGCGAGCAGCCGCGAGAAGAGCGCCATCCCGCGCGCGCCGGGCGGCTCGCGGCGCATGTCGACCACGTCGACACGCGGGAGCGCGCGCCCGCTGGCGCGCTGCGGCAGGCGCAGGAGCTGGAGCCGCCCCTCGCGCGCGGCGAGCCAGCTCTCGAGCGAGGGCGTCGCCGAGCCGAGCACGCACACGGCGCCCGCCATCTCGGCCCGGCGCAAGGCCACCTCCCGCGCGTGGTAGCGCGGCGAGTTGTCCTGCTTGAAGGAGGGCTCGTGCTCCTCGTCCACCACGATCACGCCGAGATCGCGCACCGGCGCGAACACGGCGGAGCGCGCGCCGACCACGACGCGGGCCTCGCCGTGGAGGACCGACAACCACATCTCGAGGCGCTGCGCGTCCGACATCCGGCTGTGGAGCACGGCGACGCGCTCGAAGCGCGAGCGGAACCAGCCGACGGTCTGCGGCGTCAGCGCGATCTCGGGCACGAGCACGATCGCGCCCCGGCCGAGACGCAGCGCGCGCTCGATCACCTCGAGGTAGACCTCGGTCTTGCCGCTGCCGGTCACGCCCTCGAGCAGGAACGCTCCGCCGCGCCGGTCCTCGAGCCGCCCGCCGATCGCCTCGACGGCGGCGAGCTGGGCGTCGGTCAGCCGCTCGGGGCGCCGCCGCTCGCTCCTCACGACCAGCAGCGGGTCGCGCGAGGCGGGAATCCGCTCCAGGCGGATCCAGCCCTTGCGCGCGAGGGCCATGGCCGGCGAGCGCGTCAGCTTCAGGCGCTTGAGCAGCTCGCGCAGCTCGGACGGCACGCCGATCTCCGCCAGCGTGCGCAGCAGGCGGTGCTGCCCGCCGGAGGCGCGCTCGACCTCCTCCAGCTCCTCGGGCGTGGGCGTCCGCGCCAGCGAGGCCACCTCCACCGTCTTGCGGCCGTGCTCGCGCTTGAGTGCCGCCGGCAGGATCGCGTGCAGCGCCTCGCCCCAGGAGCAGGCGTAGTGAGCGCCGATCCAGCGGGTGAGCTCGAGCAGCTCGGCTCCCACCAAGGGCTCCTCGTCCAAGACGCGGGTGATCGGCCTCAGCCGCGCCGGATCGAGCTCGCAGCGCTCCGAAAGCCCCACCACCACGCCCACCTCGCGCAGGCTGCCGAAGGGCGCGACCACGCGCACGCCGGGCGTGAGGCGCGACTCCATCTCGCGCGGCACGGCGTAGGTGAACTCGCAGTGCAGCGGGCGGTTGACG
>DATKBQ010000359.1:0-20476 GCA_035546375.1 Planctomycetota bacterium
GCCGGTGACGATGGCGTTGGCGGCGACGAAGGCTCCGCCCTCGACCCGGCGCATCAGGCCCTGGCGCGGGAAGGAGCTCACGGGAGCAGGCTCCCGGCCCAGGCCAGGGCGGCGCCGGCCGGAGCGAGCGCTTCGCGATCGGTGGCGAAGAGCCGCGCGACCATCAACCCATTGTGCAGCGCGTGCACCAGCCAGCACGCGACCAGGCGCTGGGTGCGGAGCTGCACCGCGCCGAGGACCAGCGCCAGGGCGAAGATCGGCAGGAACGCGCTCGCGTCGTGCAGGATCGCGAACATTGCCGAGCAGGCCGCTACGCCGCCGCGATCGCCGAGGTTCTGCACGAGCAGCGGCTGGAGGAAGCCGCGGAAGAGCAGCTCCTCGAGGAAGGGCACGACGATCACCGCCAGGGCCAGGGCGGCCCACAGCTCGCCCGGCGGCACCTCGCGGATGCGCAGGCCGATCTCCTGGGGCCGGAAGTCGCCGCCCAATCGCTCGAAGAGCCACGGCCAGGCCACGGTGAGGCCGAAGAGCGCGGGCAGGAGCAGCGTGTAGGCGCTCACGCCGACGAGCGCGGCGCGCAGGTTCTTCCCGGGCCAGAAGCCGAGCGCGCGCCAGCCCGCGGGTTCGAGGCGCTGAGCGATCACCACGACCAGCAGGCCGGCGCAGGCGAAGATGGCGCTCTGGACGGCCAAGCTCACGAGCGCACCGGGTGCCTCGGCGCTCGGGCCCAGCAACGCGCTAGCGATCGCGATCAAGGCCAGCGTGGTCAGCGCGACGATCCCGGCGTGCGAGAAGCCCCAACGCGCGAAGAAGACGTTTCGGCCGGGGAAGATCCGGTGCGCCAGCGCCATGGCGAGCGGCGCGAGCGTCAGCCCGCCCGCGAAGAGCACGAGCCCGTACAGCGCGGTTTCCGGGCTCTTGCCGAGCTCCTCCGCGGCTTGGCGGGTCGAGTCCACGCGCGCCGCTCAGCTCGTGCGCTTCGCGGCCAGCGGCGGCTCGCCCGGGGCGGGTGTCTCCCCCGCCGCGCCTCCGATGACACTCCCCACCACGCCCCCCACCACACCCTCGGGCGGCGAGCTGGCGTTCGCGTACAGCTTGCGCTCGATCCGGCCGGCGAGGAAGGCGTTGCGGCCGGCGCGGCAGGCGTCGCGCATCGCGGCGGCCATGCGCAAGGGTTCGCGCGCCAGGGCGATGCCCGTGTTCAAGAGCACGCCCGCGGCGCCGAGCTCCATCGCGATGGCGACGTCCGAGGCCGTGCCGACGCCCGCGTCGACGATCACCGGCACGCGGACGAGCTCGAGCGTGATGCGGATCGCGTTGGGGTTGAGCACGCCCTGGCCGGAGCCGATCGGCGAGCCGGCGGGCATGACGCTGGCCGCGCCCGCCTCCTCGAGCCGCACCGCGAGCCGCGGGTCGTCCGAGCAGTAGACCAGCACCGTGAAGCCCTGGCTCACGAGCTCGCGCGTCGCCTCCAGCGTGCCGACGGGATCGGGCAGGAGCGTCTTCGGGTCGCCGAGCACCTCGAGCTTGACCAAGTCGGTCCCGAGCAGCTCGCGCGCGAGCACGGCCGTGCGCACGGCGGTCGCGGCGTCGAAGCAGCCGGCGGTATTCGGCAGGATTTGGTAGCGCCGGCGGTCGACGTGGTCGAGCAGCGACGGGCCGCGCGAGGCGTCCAGGTTGACGCGCCGCACGGCGACGGTCACGCAGTCGGTGCCGCTGATCTCGAGCGCGCGGGCCATCTGATCGAAGGAGGCGTACTTGCCCGTGCCGACCAACAGGCGCGAGCGCAGGAGCGCGCTGCCCAGGCGCAGCGGCTCGTCGGCCTCGTGGGGCGGCTCGCGGGGCGTGTCCATGGTGGCTGGAGGGTGGCTCGCGGGCGCGCTCACCCGCCGCCAACGAGCGTCACCAGCTCGACTTGGTCGCCTGGCTCCAGGCGCCGCGATTCGCGTTCGCCCTGGCGCACCAGCGCACGGTTGAGCTCGACCGCGACCTGCTCGGGCGGGAGCGCCAGGCCGTCGACGAGATCGGCCAGGGTCGTGCCCTCGCGCACATCGCGCGCAACGCCGTTGAGGGTGATCTCGACCATCGGGAGAAGACTCGCGAACGCGCCAGGATAGCCCCCTGCCGGACCCCCCTCAACTGCGCGGCTCGCCCGCGCGCACGAAGGCGCACTTCAAGTACGCGCTCTCGGGCAGCGTCAAGAGCACCGGGTGGTCCGGCGCCGCGCCCTCGAGTCGCTCGAGCCACGCGTCGCGCCCCCAATCGGCCGCCGCGCGCGCGAGGAAGGCGAGGAAGAGCTCCGGCCGCACGGCGTGGGAGCAGGAGGCGCTGACCAGGTGCCCGCCGGGCTCGAGCAGGCGCAGCGCGCGCAGGTTGAGCTCGCGGTAGCCGCGCTCGGCGCCGGGGAGCTCGCGCCGGTTGCGCGCGAAGGCGGGCGGGTCGAGCACCACGAGCCCGAAGCGCTCGCCGGCCGCCGCGCGGTCGCGCAGGTCGCGCATGGCGTTGGCGCGCTCGGTTCGCACCAGGTGCCCCACTCCATTGCGCTCGGCATTGCGGAGCGCGCGCTCGAGCGCCTCGGCCGACTGGTCGACGCACAGGACCGAGCGCGCGCCGGCCAGCGCGGCGCGGATCCCGAAGAGTCCGTCGTAGCTGAAGGCGTCGAGCACCGCCGCTCCGCGCGCGAGCGCCGCTGCGCGCCGGCGGTTCTCGCGCTGGTCCAGGTAGTGGCCGGTCTTGTGCCCGGCGCGCACGTCGACTTCGTAGGAGAGATCGTCCTCGCGGACGACCAGCTCGCTCGGCAGCTCGCCAGCGAGGAGGCCGGCGCGCGGCTCGAGGCCTTCGAGCCGGCGCACGGACGCGTCGGAGCGCTCGTAGATCGCGCGCAATGCGAAGGGGAGCGACGCCCGCACGTGCTCCACGACCTCGTCGCGCAGCCGGTCCGCGGCGTGCGTCCCGCTCTGGAGCACGCAGACGCCGGCATAGAGGTCGACAACGAGGCCGGGGATGCCGTCGGCGTCGCCGGAGACGAGGCGGCAAGCGCCGTCGGGGTGGAGGAGTCCGTGCTGGGAGCGCAGCGCAACGGCACGCTCGACACGCTCGCGCCAGAACTGCGCGCCCGGCTCGCCCGGGCCACGCGAGACAAGGCGGACGCGGATCTTCGAGACGGGGCTGTAGAGGCCCCAGGCGACGACGTGGCCGGCGGGGTCCTCGACGGGGACCAGGGCGCCGGGCTCGGCGTCGTCGACGGTCAGATCGTTGGCGTAGACCCAGGGATGGCCGCTGCGCAGGTGGCGCAGACCGCGCGGGGTGAGGCGGGCGGGCATTCGGCGCAGGATACGGTTCGCTCCGTCGGGAATCGGACGAGAGTCGGCGCGATCGCCGCGAAGTTCAGGAGGTCCCGCGCCGCGTGCGGAAGGCGGCTTCGTAGGAAGGAAGGCCTTTCAGTCGGCAATCGCAGCGGTGCAGCCGCCACCTCGAGTCGGCGGCTCACTTGATCAGCACGATCAGCCGCCGATTCCCGAACATGATAAGGCGGACATTTCGTGGCGGAGTTGCAAACGGATGTTTCTCACCTCACCTCTTTTCCTCTCCTCCTCCTCTTCTCCTCTTCCTTCCTCCGCCCTCGCTACTCTTCCTTGTCCTTACCGCCGTCCAGCTCTCTCATGGCTCGACCAAGCGCCGGAACCGCGCATCCTCCCTCAGCGAATCGAGGTCCGGGTCCGAGCGCGCCCATGTCTTCTGGCGCTCCAAGGCTGCCGGGCTCTTGTGGTTCGTGGTGAAGTCCAGGCGCAGGTAATCGAGCGCCGTGTCCGCGTCACCCAGCAGGGCGTCGGTGCAAGCGAGGTTGTAGTAGTTGACCGGCGAGGGCGGCACCTCGCGCAGGACGGCGCGCGCGTCGTCGGCGCGGCCGGCGCGGGCGCGGTAGCAGGCGAGCAGGACGCGCATGAAGTCGTCGCGGCGCAGCTCGTAGGCGCGCTCGAAGTACTCGAGCGCGCGCTCGGGGCGGCGCAGCTTGACGTTCGAGTTCACGGCCAGCGCCACGAGCACGCTCGAGCGTTGCCCGCGCAAGAGGGCGACGCCCTGGGCGGCTTGGCGCTCCTCGAGGTCGCGCTCGATGGCCTCCAGGCGCTCGAGGGAGGCGAGCAGGACGCGCTCGGCTTCTTCGGGCTTGGCTTCGTCCATCCATGAGCTGCCGACCAGCTCGTCGGCGCGGGCGGCCAAGAGCTCGACGGGGGTCGAGCGCAGGCGCGCGTCGAGGCGGTCGAGGTCGGCGCGCACGCGCAGCGCGATCTCGCGCGCCGCCGCGGAGCGGCCCTCCTCGCGCAGGGTGAGCGCGAGGCCGAGCGCCGCGTCGGAGGGCGAGCGCAGGCGCTTCAGGGACACGAAGTCGCTCTCGGGGTCGCGCTGGCGCGAGCGCTGCATGTCGTTCAGGACCGCCGACCAGAGCGTCAGCTCGGAGAGCGCGCGCTCGGGCTCGACGCCGCGCGCGGTGCCGCTGCGCAGCTCGGCGATGCGCTCCTGCACGCTCTCGATCTGCGCCGACTGGATCCGCCGCAAGAGATTGAAGCGCTGCGGGTCCTCGATCGGGTCGCGCAGGCGCGCGGTGTCCGGCTCGGCGCGCGGGAAGCCGGGCAGCTCGAGCGGCGCCACCGTCGCCAAGACCGTGCCCAGGCCCTCCTCCAGCTTGGCCGAGCGCTCGGGCGCCAGCGCTCCTTCGCGCGGCCCGGCGAAGAGCAGCGCGGAGGGCCCTAGCGGGTTCGCGAAGAGCTGGTCCAGGGACTCGCTCGCGGGCGGGGGGAAGCGACCGCCGACGCGGGCGAGCTGCGCGCGCAGCGCCAGCTCGTGGGCCGCGCGCGCGCGCTCGAGCAGCGCGGCATCCTGCGGCTCGCCGCCGAGCTCGAGGGCGCACAGGATGCGGTAGAGCTCGACCGTCGCGTGCGCCTCGAGGGCCAGCGCGTGCTCGCCGGCCAGCCGCTCCGAGCGCAGGTCCATCCGCTCGCGCTCCAGGCCGTCGAGCAGGGCCGCGGCGCGATCCAGGGCTGCTTGCGACTCGTCCGGCCGCTCGAGGGCGAAGAGCGCCGCGGCTTCGAGCAGCGCCGCGGAGGCCGCGCGGCGGCGGCCGTCGATCTCATCCTGCGCCCGCGTGCGCGCGGCCAGCTCGCGCGCAAGCTCGAGCGCCTTCTCGCCGTTGCCGGTCTGGAGCGCCAGCGCGGCGCGGCGCGCGAGCAGGCCCAGCGGGTCGAGCCCCGCGCGGGCCAGCGCGGCCAGCGCCCGGTCCGCTCGCTCGAGCTCGCCCAGGTAGCGCAGCCGTCCCACGAAGCCCTCGATCGCGAGCCGCGCCGCCCCGCGGATCTGCGGGGAGGGATGGCGGCTCCCCTGCACCAGCGGCGCGAGGTCCAGCGGCGCATCGCCGCCGCCGGCGCTCTCCGCCAGCGCCGGGCCGTAGCCGCGCGCGATCAGCTCGACCAAGGAATCCTCCGGCAAGGGTCGCGCCCCGCTCGGATCGGCCGGGCCGCGCGCGGCGAAGGCGCGCTGCACGAGATCCAGGACTTTTCCGCGCGCGCGAGGCTGCGCCGAGAGCGCAGCCGCGGCCAGCGCGCGCTCGGCGGGAGCGAGCGCGCGCAGGAGCCGCTCGAGCGCCGCGCTCGACTCGGGCGCGTCGATGCGCGCGAGCCCCTCCACGGCGGCCGAGCGCAGCTCCGGCTCGAGGTCGGCGAGCGCCAGCGCCTCGAGGGCGTCCACCCGCGCTCCGGCGAGCTCCGCTCCCAGGTCGGGCCGCGCGAGCAGCGCCACCAGGTTCGCGCGCACTTCGAGGTCCGGGTCGGTGAGCGCCACGCGGGCGGCATCGACGGAGGCGGCGCCGCCCGCGCGCGCGGCGACCAGGCTGCGCGCGCGGCGCTCGACGAGCCCGGCTTGCGCGATTCCCTCCAGGGCGGCGCGCGCGGCGGGCTCGCCCAAGGAGATCAGCTCGGCCGCGATCCGCGACGCCTCCTCCGGCGAGGCCTGCGAGAGCTCGCTCAGGAGCACCTGCGCGCGCGGCTCGGGAGCGGCCTCCTGCGCGGGCGCCGCGCGCGTCCCGAGCGGCGCGAGCAGCAGGAGGGCACTCGCCAGGGGGATGCTGCCGAGCCCGTTCACGTCGCCTGCCCTTCCCGCCCGGCGGCTTCGCCCGCGAAGCGGCCGAGGCGGTACTCGAGCGCGCGCCGCGTGAGGCCGAGCTGGCGCGCCGCGGCGGCCAGGTTCCCGCGCTGCTGGCGCACCGCAGCCTCGAGCAATGCGCGCTCGAGGGCCTCGAGGGTCACGCCGTGGGCGAGCGCGCGCTCGGCCAGCTCCGGCGCCACGCCTTCGCAAGCCTGCGCGAGGAACTCCAGCTCCTCGGCCCGCACCGGCGGCGCGCCGCCCGCTCCGCGCTCGGCGAGCACGAGCACGCGCTCGAGGGCGTTCTCGAGCTCACGCACGTTGCCGGGCCAGGCGGGCGCGGCCAAGCGCTCGAGGGCGGCGGGCTCGAGCTCGCGCGGCACGAGGCGGCGCTCGCTCGCGAGGCGCCGGACCAGGTGCCTCGCCAGCTCGGGCAGGTCCTCGAGCCGCGCGCGCAGCGGCGGCGCCTCCAGCGGGACCACGGCCAAGCGCCAATAGAGGTCGCCGCGGAAGCGGCCGGCCTGGACCTCGGCGGCCAGGTCGCGCTGGGTGGTGCACACCAGCCGCACGTCCACCGGCACGCCGTGCTCGGCTCCGAGCGGCTCGACCACGCGCGACTGGAGCACGCGCACCAGCTTCGACTGGACCTCGCCCGGCAGCGAGTCCACGTCGTCGACAACCAGCGTCCCGCCGTGGGCCTGGCGCAGGCGGCCCAGGCGCGCGCGATGGGCGCCGGTGAACGCGCCCTCCTCGTGGCCGAAGAGCTCGGCCTCGACCAGCGTGGGAGCGAGGGCCGCGAGGCTGACGACGACGAGCGGCCCGGCGGCGCGCGGGCTCGCGGCGTGCAGGGCGGCGGCGGCGAGGTCCTTCCCGCTCCCGCTCTCGCCCCGGATCAGGACCGTGGCGTCCGAGGCCGCGACCTGCTCCAGGCGCGCCCGGAAGGCTGTGAAGGCCGCGGAAGTCCCGATCAATTGGGGCGGGCGGACGAGCATCGCAGGGGATCGCGGGGCGGCCGGCGCGGGAGCCTTTCCCGAGGTCGACGGCGGCGCCGCGACGCTCCAGCGCCGTCGGCGGCGCTCCCGCGCCCGGTGCGCGCCGTTGACTCCCCCCCGTCCATATACCACACTGTCCCGCCGCTCATGCTCCCTGGCGCCGGCGGCTCCGAGCCTCCACTCGAGGAAGTGGGGTAACCTGCTTCCTTGTCTATATTTAAGCCGCTCCTGCTAGGGAGCCTGCCCCGCCCATGAACACCGACGAACTGCTGCGTTGGATCGACCAGATCCACCGCGACAAGGACATCCCCAAGGAGCTGATCTTCCAGGGGCTGGAGGATGCTCTGGCCCTGGGGGTGCGCAAGCGCCTGGGCGCCGGTGAGGACCTGGTGGTCGCAATCGACCGCCAGAGCGGCGAGATCACCGTCGAGGACGACGAGGAGGTCTACGAGATCGAGCTGGCCGAGCTGGGCCGCATCGCCGCCCAGGCCATCAAGCAGGGCTTCATCCAGAAGCTTCGCGAGTACGAGCGCGACGCGCTCTTCGACGAGTACGAGAACCGCGTCGGGGCGCTGATCAACGGCACCGTCCAGCGCTTCGAGGGCGACGAGCTGGTCATCAACCTGGGCCGGGTGGAGGCCTACCTGCCCAAGGAGGAGCGGGTGCGCGGCGAGACCTTCTCGCCCGGCGACCGCATCCGGGCGATCGTGGTCGAGGTGCGCAAGGAGGGCCCGCGCGTGCGCATCGTGGTCAGCCGCGCCCACGCCGACCTGGTGCGGCGGCTCTTCGAGCTGGAGGTGCCCGAGATCGCCGACGGGATCATCGAGATCAAGCGCGTGGTCCGCGAGCCCGGCTACCGCACGAAGATGGCCGTGCTCTCCCAGGACCCCAAGATCGACTGCATCGGCGCTTGCGTCGGGGTGCGCGGCTCGCGCATCAAGGCGGTGATCGACGAGCTGCGCGGCGAGCGCATCGACATCATCCGCTGGTCGGACTCGCTCGAGACCCTGATCATGAACGGGCTCAAGCCGGCGACGATCCACCTGGACAATATCTACCCCGAGATCGCCACCCACTCGGCCGTGGTCCTGGTGGACGAGGACCAGCAGTCCCTGGCGATCGGCAAGAAGGGCCAGAACGTGCGCCTCGCGAGCCGGCTGTGCGGGTGGGACATCGACATCAAGACGCGCGCCGAGTTCGAGGCGGACTCCCTCGGGGCCCCCCAAGTCGACGGCGGGAGCGTCGCCGCGACCTCGGACGACGAGGTGGACGGCGAGCGGGTGCACTCCCCCGTCCAGGAGACGCCGGCGGAGGGCTAGGGCGGCCCCCTTCGTCTCCGAGGGTGAGCCCTCGCGAGCGGAGGGCGGTCCCCGGCGCGAAGGGCACGAGGAGACCTTTGAGCACGAAGAAACGCGTCTACGAGCTGGCCAAGGAGTACGGCATGACCGGCCAAGAGCTGGCTGCCAAGCTCAAGGAGCTCGGCGTCTCCGACGTCAAGGGCCACATGACCGCCCTCGACGAGTTCCAGCTCCTCAAGGTCCAGGGCACGCTCGAGGCCTACGGCATCATCCCCGAGTCGCGCGGCGAGACGTCCGACCTGTCGGCGGGCGGCCTCACGGTCCGGCGCAAGAAGAAGAAGAAGCTCGCCGAGCCGGAGCCCGATGGCCTCGCCGGGGCGGCCGCCGAGGCGGCCCCCGCGGAGCCTGCCGCTCCGCCGGTCCGTCCCGGCCCCCGGGTCAGCGAAGGCGCCCAGCCGACCCCTGCCGCCGAGGTCGAGCCGGCGCCGGAAACGGCGGAGCCCGCGGGCGCCGAGGAGCCCCGGGAGGCGGTGGCGCCGTTACCCGTCGAGGCGGTCGAGCTGTTCGAGGTCGAGGAAGCGCCGGTCCTCTCGGCCGAGGAGGAGAGCGCCGCCCTGGCCGCCCTCGAGCTGGAGGCCGAGCCCGAAGCCGCCGAGGCGCTCGAGGAGGCCGAGCCGGCCCCGGCGGGCCCCGAGGACACACGGGACACGCGGCCGGCGCTCGTGCGCCCCACCGCGAGCCGCCGCCCCGGCAAGGTCGTGGGCTTCGTGGACCTCTCGAAGGTCCAGGCCGCGCCGAGCACGCGCCGCCCGGAGTCGCGCCGCCTGCGCTCCAAGGACGACGTCGCGCCCGACGTCCAGCCGACCCTCGGCCACGACCGCAAGAAGGCCCTGGTGCGCGGCGACCACGCGAGCCGCGGGCAGCTCACCGCCTCCCAGTTGCGCGAGAAGGAGGCGGCGCGCTTCCTGCGCCGCAAGGGCGTGACCCCCGGCGCCGGCCCGCGCACCTCTCGGCCGCGAACCAGCGAGACGATCGGCTCGCCGCTCTCCGGGGGCGAGGTGAAGGTCGAGGCGCCGGTCACGGTCAAGAAGCTGGCCGACGCGATCTCGGTCAAGTCCAGCCAGGTGCTCGGCCGGGCGATGGGCTCCTTGGGCCTGGGGGTCAACATCAACTCGACCCTGGACGAGGAGACCGCGGCGCTGCTCGCGCTCGAGTTCAACGTCACGCTCAGGGTGATCCACGAGGTCCAGGCCGAGCGGGCGCTGCTCGCGGACCTCTACAAGAAGCGCACGGAGGTCGAGGAGGAGGAGCTGGTGGTGCGCCCGCCGACGGTGGCCTTCCTCGGGCACGTCGACCACGGCAAGACCACCCTGCTCGACAGGATCCGCAGCTCGCGCGTGGCCCAGTCCGAGTCCGGCGGCATCACCCAGCACATCGGCGCCTACCAGGTGCAGACGCGTTCCGGCCACACGGTGACGATCATCGACACCCCCGGTCACGAGGCGTTCACGGCCATGCGCGCGCGCGGCGCGAAGGCGGTGGACCTGGTGGTGCTGGTGGTGGCGGCCGACGACGGCGTGATGCCCTCCACGGTCGAGGCGATCAACCACGCGCGCGCCGCCAAGACGCTGATCGTGGTCGCCATCAACAAGGTGGACAAGCCCGAGGCGAATCCGGCGAAGGTCAAGCAGCAGCTCACGGCCCACAAGCTGCTCTCGGAGGACTTCGGCGGCGAGACGGCGATGATCGAGGTCTCGGCTCTCAAGGGCACGGGCGTCGAGGAGCTGCTCGAGCGCGTGTTCCTCGAGAGCGAGGTGCTCGAGCTGAAGAGCCACAAGAAGGGCCCGGCCCAGGGCATCGTGCTCGAGGCCGAGGTGCAGGAGGGCAAGGGCCGCGTCGCCTACCTCCTGGTCAAGGACGGCACGCTCAACCGCGGCGACATCATCCTCGCCGGCGAGGGCTACGGGCGCGTGCGCTCGATCCACGACGACCGCGGGAAGCAGATCGAGAGCGCCGGGCCGTCGATGCCGGTGGGCGTCTCCGGCCTCTCGGAGCTGCCGACGGTGGGCGACGAGTTCCACGTCGTCGAGCGCCTGGAGCAGGCGCGCGAGGTGGCCGAGGAGCGCGCGCGCAAGAACCGCGCGATGTCCCTCGCCGAGCGGCGCTCGGTGACCGCCGAGAACCTCCTGCAGGCGGTGGCCGAGCAGCAGAAGACCGCCATCAACCTGATCCTGAAGGCCGACGTGCAGGGCTCCCTGCAGGCGCTCTCGCAGCAGCTCGACTCGCTGGTCCACGAGGAGGTCGACGTCAAGCTCCTGCACTCCGCGCTGGGCACGGTGACCGAGAGCGACGTCAACCTGGCCACCACCTCCAACGCCATCGTCATGGCCTTCCGGGTGGGCGTGCACGACAAGGGCCGCGTCGCCGCCGAGCGCGGCGGGGTCGAGATCCGCCACTACGACGTGATCTACGAGCTGCTCGACGAGGTGCGCGCGATGATGGAAGGGACGCTCGCGCCCGAGATGACCGAGCAGGTCATCGGCCATGCCGAGGTGCGCGTGCTCTTCAAGTCCTCGAAGTTCGGCAACATCGCCGGCTCCCACGTGATCGACGGCGCGGTCCAGCGCGACAGCCGCGTGCGGCTCCTGCGCCAGGGCAAGAAGATCTGGGATGGCCAGATCGGCTCCCTGCGCCGCGAGAAGGACGACGTGCGCGAGGTGCGCGAGGGCTTCGACTGCGGCATCGTGCTGCGCGACTACGACGATTTGAGGGAAGGCGACGTGGTCGAGGCCTTCAAGATGGTCGCGGTCAAGCGCCTGTTGAAGATCTGAGCCCCGCGCCGGGGCGGTGCCGCGCCTCCGAGGACCCTTGCCGATGGCCAACCCCCGCACCAAGGCGCGCATCGAGGCGCGCATCCACGAGCGCGCGGCGCACCTGTTGGAGTTCGAGATCGCCGACCCGCGCTCGACCTTCATCACGATCACGCGCGTCGAGCTGGCGAGCGACCTGTCGGCCGGCAAGATCTTCTACTCGGTGCTCGGCGGCCCGGGCGAGCGCAGCAAGGCCGCGCACATGCTGGAATCGGCCGCGGGCTGGCTCCAGCGCCAGATCGGCCGCTCGCTCGACCTGCGCCGCGTGCCGCACCTGACGTGGCACTACGACGAAGGCATCGAGCGGGCGGCGCGGGTGGACGCGGCCATCCGCCAGGCGCTAGAGCGCGACCGCGCGATCCAGGAGCACGGGACGGCCCCGCCGGAGGAGGATCCGGCGGACTGGGAGAAGGAGTACGAGGAGTTCGCGGGGGAAGAGAAGGACCTGCCGCCGGAGCCGCCGGCGGGGAAGTGAGATCGGGGCTCAGGGGGCGCCGCGCGAGCGGAGCTGGGCCTCGAGGGCCCGCTCGCGCTCGGCCGCGCGGGCGTCGCCGCGGGCTTCGCACACGATGGCCAGGTTGTGGTGGGCGTCGGCGGGCGGGATGACCTGGAGGTAGAGGGCTCGGGCCTCTTCGAGACGGCCGAGCAGGCCGAGGGCCAGGGCCAGGTTCGCGCGGCAGCGCGCGTCGCCGGGCGAGGCGGCGACGGCCTGGGTGAAGCGCTCGAGGGCGCGCGCGTGCGCTCCGCGCTGGAGCTCGCACATGCCGAGGTTGTTGAGCAGGACGGGGTCGAGGGGCGCGCGGGCGAGGCCGGCCTCGAGGGAGGCCGCGGCCTCGGCGGTGCGGCCGTGGCGGAGGTGGAGCTCGGCCAGGTCGTTGTAGGCGGGGGCGAAGTCGGGGTCCTCGGAGATGAGGCGGTGGAGGGCCCATTCGCACTCGTCGTCGCGGCCCTGGGCGGCGAGGAGACGGGCCATGGCGTGGAGCGTCTGGGCGCTGGGAGGGCGGTCCGCGGTGGCGCGCTCGAAGGGGTCGTCCTGGAGCCGCGTGGACGAGCTCGCGCAAGCTGCGGAGAGAGCGAGGAGGAAGACCGGGAGGGCGCGCCTCACTGGAGGCCTCCGCCGGTGGAGGCGCCGCCGCGGCCGGAGCCGCCGGTCACGCTCGGCGCTTCGCCGATGGATCCGGATGGGGCTGCGAGGATCTTCACCAGCCGCGCGCCGGAGATGCCGTCGCCGCCGGGGAGGCCGTCGCCCAGCTTGGCGCGGTCATTGGGAACGCCCAGCTCCTGGAGCACGGCGACGACACGCTTCCCGCGCGCGCCCTGCAGCGCGTCGTCCGCGCTCCCCTGCGACAGGACGATCTCGCCGCCCGCGCTGGAGAGGTGACGCGCGAGGACGCCGAGGTCGCGCCGCCCCAGCTCGTTCAGCTCCGCAGAGCCGGTGACGAAGTGGAAGGGATAGAGCGTGCGCTGCGAGACGATCGCGCGCTCGATGGAGGCGTTGCGGATCGCCTCGCCGCTGCGCATCGCGGCGGTTCCGCGCAGCTCGCCCGCCTTCTGCTCGGTCTCGCAGGCGCAGAGCACCGCGGCAAGGGCCGCGCACACCAGGGTCGTTCGCATGGACATCATTTCTTGATCATGACGTTGAAGATCTCCACCGCGGCTGGCCCGACCATCACGATCAGGAGCGTGGGGAAGATGAAGAGCACCATCGGGAAGAGCATCTTGACGGCCATCTTCTCGGCCGACTCCTCCGCGCGCTGGGTGCGCATCTCGCGCATGGACTTCGCGAAGACGCGCAGGGCGTCGACGATGCTCGCCCCGAAGCGGTCGGACTGCACGAGCAGCGCCACCAGGGAGGAGATCTCCTCGACGCCGGTGCGGTTCGACATGTTCCGCATGGCGGTGGCGCGCGTGGCGCCCAGGCTGATCTCCAGATTGGTCAGCTCCATCTCGTCGGCCAGCGTCGTCGAGACTCGCCGGATGTCCGCGGCCACCGAGTTCCAGGCCGTGTCGAGCCCCATGCCGGCCGAGACGCAGATCTCGAGCAGGTCGATCGCGTCGGGCAGGTGGCGCTGGATCTCCGCTTTGCGCCGGTCGCGGCGAACGCCGACGACGACGTTGGGCAGGAAGAACAGCATCAGCGAGCCGAACCCCACGAGCGCGATCCGCAGGGCCAGGGAGAGGTTCAGCGATCCGGCGACCAGTCCGAACACGGCCAAGCCGACCGCAAACAGGAGCATCTTCGTGCCCAGGTACACGGCCGGGGCGGAGGGTCGGAAGTAGCCGGCGCGGGCAAGCTGCTGGGCCAGGCCGCCGCTCGCGCGCTTGGCACCGACCGCCTCGCCGACCTTCTGCACGGCGCCGACGAAGCGCGGGGCGTGCGCGCCACGGTCGGCGATCACGTCCTGTCCCTCCGCGCCGGGCAAGGCTCGCTCGCGCGCGCGGCGCGCCTCGTTGCGCGCCTTGACGGCGACCAGCCCGGCCCCGCCGAGGGCGGAGACCGAGATGCCCGTCAGGACCGCGACGCCGATCTCGTACTGCACCTTCGTCCGCTCCTAGTGGCGCACCGCCGCCATGCGGTTCATCACGAACCAACCCAAGGCCATGCTCCCGGCGGCTGCCATGAGCATCGTGTTGCCGACCGGGGTCGTGTAGAACATGTCCATGTAGGCCGGGTTCATGAAGTTCATCACCAGGAACATCACGACCGGCATGGCGAGCAGGATGCGCTTGCTCATCTGGGTCTGGGCCGAGAGCACGCGGAAGCGCCGGCTGAGGCGCATGCGCTCGCGGATCACGAAGGCGAGACCCTCCATCACGTCCGCCAGGTTCCCGCCGGCGCGGATGTTGATCGCGAGCGAGGTGGCGAAGAGGCGAAGGTCGGGGCTCTTGGAGAGCGCGGCGGCGCGCATCAGCGAGTCCTCCGGCCGGGCGCCCAGCTCCTGCTCCTGGCAGATCTCCTTGAAGATCGCGCCGACGGGCTCCGGCACTTCGTCGGCGATGAGCTGGAAGGAGCCGACCAGGGGGTGGCCGACGCGCAGGGCGCGCGAGGAGAGCTCGAGGGCGTCCACGAGCTGGCGCTCGAAGAGCTTGGTGCGCCGGGAGACTCGCTCGGCGGTGATCCACCAGAAGGCGAGCAGGACCGTGCCGGCCCCGGCCAGGCCGCTGATGGGCCGCCCTGTCCACACGACGAGCGCAACCCCGGCAACGATGGCGGCGAGCGCGACCTTCAGCAAGACCGTCGGGGTCGAGGAGCTCCAGCCCGCATCGCGACCGAGCTGGCGCAGGCGGGCCGCGAGGGAGGGCTTGCGGGAGCGCCCCGGGACTTGGGTGGTCGCCTCGCCACCCTGGTGCCACAGGCGCAGCGTGCGCGGCCGCGCCGTCTGCCCGGTGGCGAAGTCCAGCCGTGCGCGCAGGACCCGCTCGCGGCGGGCGCGATTGCGCGCCATCCCGACCAGCGCGATGAGCCACAGGGCCAGGACCAGCCCGAAGGCCGACCCGGCGGCAAGCAGCGTGGGCAGGTCGAGGGCGGCGATCACATCCTTCTCCCCGCGGCGGCGGGCGTGCGGCGCTGGAACATCCCCGCCGGCAGCGTGATGCCCTCGCGCTCGATGCGCTCGAGGAGCTGCGGGCGGACGCCGCAGATCTCGAACTCGCCGACGGCGTTGCCGTCCGCATCGATGCCGTGCTGATGGAAGCGGAAGAGATCCTGCATCAGGACCACGTCCTTCTCGATCCCGGTCAGCTCGGAGATCGCGACGATGCGCCGGCGGCCGCCGGTCATGCGCCCCACCTGGATGATCAGGTCCAGGGTCGCCGCGAGCTGGTCGCGGATCACGTGGACGGGGTAGTTCATCCCGGCCATGCTGATCATGTTCTCCAGGCGCCGTAGGGCGTCGCGCACGCTGTTGGCGTGCACGGTGGTCATCGAGCCCTCGTGGCCGGTGTTCATCGCCTGCAGCATGTCGATGGCCTCGGGGCCGCGCACCTCGCCGATGATGATGCGGTCGGGGCGCATGCGCAGGGAGTTGCGCACGAGGTCGCGCTGGGTGACCTGGCCCTTGCCCTCGATGTTCGGCGGGCGGGTCTCCAGGGCGACGACGTGCTCGCGCTGGAGCTGGAGCTCGGCCGCGTCCTCGATCGTGATCACGCGCTCGCCGGGCGGGATCCACTTCGAGAGGACGTTGAGCAGGGTGGTCTTGCCCGTGCCGGTGCCGCCGGAGATCAGGATGTTCATCTTGCAGGTCACGGCGGCCTGCATGAACTGGCTCATCTCGGGCGTCCAGGAGCCGAGGCCGACCAGCGTGTCGGCCTCGATCGGGATCCGGGCGAAGCGCCGGACGCTCATCACCGGCCCTTGGAGGGCGAGCGGCGGGATGATCGCGTTGACCCGCGAGCCGTCGGGGAGGCGCGCGTCGAGCATGGGCGAGCTCTCGTCGATGCGCCGGCCGACCCGCGAAGCGATGCGCTGGATCACTTGCAGGAGGTGCGCATCGTCGCGGAAGCGGGCGTTCGTCGACTCCAGGCGGCCCTGGCGCTCGATGTAGACCTGGTGGGGGCCGTTCACGAGGACGTCGCTCACGGCGGGGTCGCGCAGGAGCTCCTCGATCGGGCCGAGGCCGAAGATCTCGTCCATCACCTCCCGCAGGAGCTGCTGCTTCTCCGCCGTGGTCAGCGGCGTGCGCAGCTCGGTGAGCAGGTAGTCGACGCGCCGCAGGCACTCGTCGCGCAGCTCCTGGAAGGGCAGCTTCTGGGCCTGGACCAGGTCCAAAGTCTCCATCAGGCGCTTCTGGACCTTGACCTTGATCTCCTGGCGAGCCGCGCCGTCGCGCGCGCTTGCGGCGACCTTGCCCGCTTCCTGATCCACTTGGCTCATGACAGTCTTTCCCCTGGCCTATGCAACGCCGTTCTGTCGTCCTTCGAGGCGGGCGACGAGACTCTGGATGTCCTTGCGCAGCTCCGAGCGCGGTGCCGCTTCGGAGAGCGGCTTGCCCAAGTTGATGCTCTTGAGCGCGCTCAAGTAGTCGTTCTCCAGGCGCGCCACGTTCCAGCCGCCGAGCGCCTCTTGGGCGTCCTCGAAGGAGAGCATGGGGTTGCGCTTGCGGTAGCGGTTGGCGACCGCCAGGATCAACTCGGGCGCCACGCGGCGGTCGTTCAGGGCCACCAGGAGGGCGCGCGCGCCGCGGATGTCGACCACCGAGAGCTCGAAGACGACCAGCGTCAGCGTGCTCGCGATCGCCAGGTCGACCGCGACCTCGAGCGGGACCCGCGGCGCGTCGATCACGGTCAGCGGATAGGCGCGCCTGAAGGCGGCCAGCGCCGGGTCGAGGCGCTCGAAGGTCAGCTCGGCGGGCACGCCGGGCTGGAGGCTGGCGGGGCCGAGCAGGACGTGCAGGTCGTCGGTGAAGTGAGCGGCCGACGAGCGGACCAGGTGGTCGTCGATCAGCCCGCCGTGGGCCAGGACGTCGCGCAGGCCGTACTGGGCGCTCAATCCGAGGTACGACCCCATGGAGCCGTAGTGCCGGTCGAGGTCGATCAAGAGGACCTGGGAGCCGGCAGCCATGCGCGCTTCTTCGGCCAGGTTGATGGCGATCGTCGTAGCGCCGCAGCCGCCGCTGGCGGAGAGCACGGTCACGAGGCGCCCGCCGTGGTCGAGGTGCGGGACGTCTTGGAGAAGGCGCCGCAGGGTCACCGGGAGGTCGGCCGCGATGGACGAGCGCACCAAGCACTGGCGAACGCCGACCTGCATCGCCTCGAGCAGGATCTCGTTCTGGAGCTGGCGGCAGATGACGACGAAGCGCGTCTCGCCGAAGCGCCGCACGAGCGGCTCCAGGCTGGCGAGCCCGGCGAGCGGCTGGGGGTCGATGTCGACCAAGGCGAGGGGGCGGGGGTGCTCCGCCAGGCGGCGCTCCAGCTCGTGGAGGCTCTGGCACACCGTCACCTGCGCCAGGATGTCGGCGGCCTGCGCGACCGCGCCCTGGACGTCGCGGTCGGCGCTGGAGAGGAGGATCTCGGCGGCCGGGGGCAAGACTCAGTCCCGGGCGGGCGGCTGCGGCTGCGGGTCGGGACTGGCACTGGCGGACGCGGCTTCGGCGCTCGCGGTGCCCCGAGCGGGACCGAACTCGTAGCTGGCCCAGGCTCCGGAGCCTTTGAGACTGGCGAGGCCGAGGCTCTCGGCCCAACGCGCCTCGGCGCCGGGCGCGGGGGAGCGCAGGCCGCCTTCGAGCTTGCCCTCGCCGTAGAGCTCCCAGTCGTCGGGGGCTTTGCGCTCGGTGCCGGGGAGCGGCGGGAAGTCGAGCTGCGAGAGCGGCTCGACGAGCGAGGCGGTGACGAGCACGAGGAGCTCGGTCTCGCCGCGCCGGTAGCGTACGGAGCGGAAGAGCGTGCCGAGGAAGGGGATCGAGCCGAGGTAGGGCACGCGCGAGGCCTGGGCGTTGGCGTTCTCGCTCAGGAGGCCGGCCATGGCGAAGGTCTGGCCGGTCTTCATCTCGAGCGTTGTTGACGCCCGGCGCGTCACGACGGACGGGATCTGGAATCCCGAGATCTGGATGCCGCCGACGTCGCTCAGCTCGCTGACCTCGGAGGATACTTGGAGACGGATGGCGCCGTCGCCGAGGACGACCGGGCGGAAGCGCAGGCCGACGCCGAATTCCTTGAACTCGATGGTGATCGCGCTGCCGCCCGCACCGGCCGCCGCGGCCCCAGTCTGAACTGCCGGTATCGGGAACTCGCCGCCGGCGAGGAAGCTCGCCTCCTCGCCGCTGAGGGCGACGAGGTTCGGCTCGGAGAGGATGCGCAGGAACTGGTTGTCCGCGAGCGCCTGGAAGAACAGCTCGAGGTCGGAGCCGGGGAAGCCGGCGAACAAGGTCACGGCGGGACCGGCACTCGGTGGGCTCGTGAAGGCGAAGGGGGTGTTCCCGGTAGCGCTGGCACCCGCTGCCGGGCCGATGCTCGTCGGCGCTATGCCTCCCAGGTTCGAGCCGAAGAAGAAGTCGGTGCCCGTGCGAAACCCGTTGACGCCGAGCGAGCGGATTGCCGTTCGGCTCACCTCGGCCAAGCGCACCTTGACTTGCACTTGTTGGACGCCGGGAAGGCTGGTCAAGTCGACGTACTTGAGCCCGAGTGCCTCCATGTAGGCCAGGAGGTTCTCGGCCTGTTCGGCGCGCGCGAGCGTGCCGCTGACGAGCATCGCCTTCTGGGTCTGGGACAGCTTGAGCTGCGACCCCGGCAGAAGTTCAGCGAGATCCTCCTGGAGGCGCTGCAAGTCGGCGACGACGACGATCTGGATCGCCTGCGACTGGCCGTCCTCTCCCCAGACGAAGGCATCCGTCGTACCCGGAGCCTTGCCGCTGAAGATCAGGAGCCGCGGCGAGAGCACCTGCACGTCAGCGACCGCCGGGTCGGTCAACGAGGCTCCCTTCGCAGGCCAGGGCACCTCGAGCGACTCCGAGCGACCCACGACCAAGCGAATCTCGTGCGGCCCCTGGGGCTGGACAGGATCTTGGCCAGCCCACCCCACCTGGACGAACAGCGCCAGCGCGCCGATCGAAAGCCATCGCCCTGCGACCGGACGGCTCACCGTTCGGACCCCTCGATCGGGAAGCTCCGGACCTCCGGTGCACCCCCGCGCAAGACGGTCATCTCCCAGCGTGGCGCGGTCACTTCCTCTCCCGTCTGGCGCAGCTTGAACAGCTCCTGCTCGTAGCGCTCGCGGGCCAGCTCGGTTTCGTTCCGCGTCTTCTCCATGGCGTAGCGTTGGCGTTCCATTTCGTCGGCATACTTGAGCCGGTCGGCCTCGAGCTTCGCTACAGCCTCCCTCTCGCGCTGCTCCCGCTGCTTGCGCTCGCGCTCCTCGATCGATGCCAGGATCGGAGCGAGGGTTCCGAGCCGCACGCCGGCGCTCGCCTGGCTCTCGGAGTCCATCGGGTTGCGCATGGTGACGGAGAGGGTCCCGGTCGCCGCCGCCAGGCGCAGCTTTTCCGCCTGCTCGCTGCTCACGAGCAGTGTGAGGGTTGCCTCGCTTCGGCCGAGCGCCGGCTGGGCGGCGTCCCCCGGGGTGACGATGCTCTGCTGCCCGACCGCCAGGACCATCACGTTCTGGAGCAACGTGAACGAGAGGGTCTGCTCGGTGTCCTCGCCAGTCTTGGTCTTCAACGTGGTCAGCACGTCGACCATGCTGCCCGGGTAGAGGATGCGCTCCACGCCGGAGGAGTCGGCCAGCGTTATGCAGAAGGCGCGGGTCCCAGGCGCCAAGGCTGACGCGAGCCGCAGCCCTGCAGTCTCGTTCGCGAAGCACGCGCGAGTGAAGGGCTGGCCCTCGGCCATCGGCACGAGCAGCACCTTGCCGATCACCTGGACGGCATCGGTGAAGGCCCCTTCGGGGACTGCGTCGGGCGCAACCGTCCGGTCGGCCACGGACGAGGCGACGACGACTGCGCGCGACGGCAGATCGCTGGAGGCGACGAGGAGGGTGATTTCCTTGCGCGGAGCGAGGGCCGCGTCCTGGACCCGAGCTGGGCTGCGGGACGAGGCCTGCATGGAGACTACGAGCAATGCCGCGCACAGCCCGGCGACGATGCCGAGCGCGATGAGCGCGATGACGGACCATCTCATGACCCTGGATCTCCTTGGCTTCGCGACTGCCGGGAAGGCCGCCTAGAGCGGTCCTTCCTTCATCATTGCCGTTTGGCCTTCCACGGAGGTTGGCATCGGGATCAGGGGCGCGTTGATCACGCCGATGACCGAGTAGTCGGGGACCGTCACCGTCACCTCGAGCAGGTCGCCGACGGGGAGCTGCGCCGGATCGGCGACGTCGGTGATCGTCGTGCCCGCGGTGGCGTTTCGGAAGGCCACGGTATATCCCGAGCTCCCCAGACCTGCCGAGTTCATGACCGTGGCGATCTTGTTGTTCACGTTGGTGGTGGTCGCGGTCTGGAGCACTCCCGTGCGTGCACCTTGCCGAGCCGCCTGCTCGAGCTGCTGCACCTTGAGGAAGCACCATCCGTACTGGATGCTCCCGATCAGGATGAGGAAGAGGAGCGGCACGACCAGCGCCGCCTCCACGATCGCGAGGCCACGCAGACGCGCGCGGGGCTTGATCATCGAAGCTGCCATAGGAGCCTCCCTCCGGCCGCCGCGAGGACGCCGGCGCAGATCGCGATGCCATAGGGCATCTTCAGTCCCT